>NZ_JAJCGT010000033.1:0-43551 GCF_020553185.1 Blautia sp. MSK18_10
AGGGAAATAAAACATGCGTTTTGTGCAATTTTTATTTTTCAGACACGCTCTAGAGCGTGTTTGAAAAATCATTCCCACAATCTGCACGCCCCATTTTGCGGTATATTTTGTCCGAATTCGGTTGCTGTAGTCACCGCAACGTCGCCTTCTTCCGACCTGAAATAAAAAAATTTATCCTTCAAAACTGTCTCAAAATCAACTCGTCGACTCATTCTGGCTTAAATATAAGGCTTAAAAGAAAATTTTAACCTGTTCAAGAAACGCTTCAGGTGCTTCAACATGTGGAAGATGTTTTGTTTCTTTGAGAACAGAAACTTCAATAGCCGGGTTGGAGGCACAATAATCATCAGTGACAGCCTTTCCGTTTGGCTCTGTTTCACCTTCAACAATATAAATACTGTTATCCAGTGCCTTAAGTGCATGACAGATATTTATATTTATATACTTAGCTGCAAGACTGGAGTACAAAAATCTGGTATAATATCCACCTTTATGAGCTGCTTCATAATAAGCATCTGCCATTTGATTATCCACATGGAATGGATTATAATACATCTTCTCGATAAAAAGATTATTTATATTATCACGTGATACGATCATATGATAAACCAGAGTTCCGAAAATCGGAATTTCCAGAGCTGCTTTTAACAGGCGGTCCTTTCTGTTTGGCATCTGTTTTAATTGAGTCAGGCTGGGCGGATTTACCAGCATGATTTTGTTAAAAAGTTCTTTCTCATTGTGACAGGCCATAGTAACAAAAGAGCCTGAAAAACCACTTGCAATCACATCTGTTTTCTGACCAATTATTTTTTTGATAAAATCACTGATCATCTGAACATAAACAAAATTTGTATAGGTAATGCTGGATTTGTCCGAACGTCCGCATCCTAACAGATCAACAGTATATACGGTATGGTCAATTGCCAGTTCGTCTTCAATTTTGCTCCATTCATACCCGGAAGCTCCAGGTAAAGTGTCATGAATCAAAAGAATCGGTGACCCAGTTCCCTTTTTGGTATAATAAATGTTCCCAAAGCGCCATTCAAAGTAATTGTCATTAGAAATGTGGAGCATCTGTTTTAATTGTGCAGCAGTAGCAATCGTGTGGTTAATAAAATGAACAGCAACAGTTGCGCCGGTCATCAGAGCAGCAAATGTAAGAAATTTGTGCTTGTTTTTACTCATTTTCGGCCTCCTTTATCAAGCATAACAAGTGATTAGCCTGCTAAAATTATATACCCATATTATACCGCGATACTGTCTGTTTTACAAGAAAATATGATGCGAAAAAAAGAACCATATGGATTGATGATGTTACTGTTCACTCCGTTCACAGCAACACGCTTCGCGATGCACAGAATTTATGCTAATCGCATAAATTCGCGCGGTATGTCTCGGGTTTTCTGTGACCTTCACTCACAAAAAACACCTCGCGGGATATTACCAGTGAACAGTAACTTGATGATTACTGTTCACACACCACAATCCCGCGAGGTGTTTTGGCATGAATGTGCCAAAATCCCGAGACATACAAGCCAAAATTCCATTGCCGCAGGCAATCTGGAATTTTGGCTACATTACTGAGAACGGAGTGAACAGTAACGATTGATGGAAAAAGAAAATGTCAATCACCACAAAATATACAATATTTATGCTAAAAATAATGTGTTTTTTTATGTTTCACGTGAAACATTATGTGGCATGATTAAAATAAAAGTGTTATAATAAACCTGCGTATGCATGTTGGCATTATAAAAAATAATGTAACAGGCAAAATAGGAATAACTACAATTAAAACCTCATAAAGGAGGAATGAAGTTGGGAAGAATTATAGCAGTTGCTAATCAGAAAGGCGGAGTTGGAAAGTCAACAACTGCAATTAATCTTTCAGCATGTCTTGCAGAAAAAGGGAAAAAGGTTCTCGCAATTGATATGGATCCACAGGGAAATACTACCAGTGGTTTCGGCGTTGATAAGAACGGCATAGAAAATACATTGTATGAACTTTTGCTTGGAGAGGCAGAAATGAAAGACACGATTGTAAAAGATGTTGTTGAGAATCTTGACCTGATTCCATCTAATATTAATCTTTCCGGTGCAGAAATCGAGCTGGTAGGAATCGATGATAAAGAATTTATCTTAAAGGGAATTACAGATAAGCTTCGACGTAAATATGATTACATAATACTGGATTGTCCGCCGTCATTAAATATGCTGACGATCAATGCATTAACCGCAGCTACATCTGTATTAGTGCCGATCCAGTGTGAATATTATGCGCTGGAGGGACTTTCACAGCTGATTCATACCATTGATCTGGTAAAAGAAAGACTGAATAAACGTCTGAAAATGGAAGGCGTAGTATTCACAATGTATGACGCAAGAACAAACCTGTCTCTGCAGGTAGTGGAAAACGTAAAAGAGAATTTAAATCAGAATATTTATAAAACAATTATTCCACGTAATGTAAGACTGGCGGAGGCTCCAAGCTATGGACAGCCGATTAATATCTATGATCCGAGATCAGCAGGAGCAGAAAGCTACAGGCTTCTGGCAGAGGAAGTGCTCAACAGGGAGGATAATTAATGGCAGGAAGAAAAAACGGTCTTGGCAGAGGCTTAGATGCATTTTTTCCAGACAGAACATCTGTTGTCAAAGAACCTGCCAGAAAGACAATAACCAAAACAGTTAAAACAGAGAAGAAATCTGACGTAGCTGAAAAACAGACAAACCCTACTGTTGCAAAGAAGCAAACAGCAGATTCGAAAACAGGGGCAATGATCGTAAAGATCTCAAGTGTAGAGCCGAATATGGATCAGCCACGTAAACAGTTCGATGAAGATGCACTCATGGAACTGTCTGAGTCTATTAAACAGTACGGCGTACTCCATCCACTTCTTGTGTCTGATAAAAAGGACTACTATGAAATAATTGCAGGTGAAAGACGCTGGAGAGCGGCAAAGCTTGCCGGACTGACAGAGATTCCTGTAATTGTTAAAGAGTTTTCTGAGCAGGAATTAGTAGAAATTTCCCTGATTGAGAATATTCAGCGGGAAGATTTAAACCCTGTGGAAGAAGCGATGGCATATAAACGACTGATTGATGAATTTCATCTGAAACAGGATGAAATCGCAGAGCGTGTAGGGAAGAGCAGAACAGCAGTAACAAATGCAATGAGACTTCTCAAACTCAGTGAAAAAGTGCAGCAGATGCTGATTGATGAGATGATCACTGCCGGTCATGCCAGGGCAATCCTTTCGATAGCAGATAAGGAAAAGCAGGAATCAATTGCAATGAAGGTTTTTGACGAGAAATTAAGTGTTCGTGAAACAGAAGCGCTTGTAAAACGTATGCTGGAGCCGCCAAAAACAGCAAAGAAGAGCAAATTCAGTTCTGCTGAGGATGCAATATATGAGAGTCTGGAAGAAAAAATGAAAAGTATCATGGGTACCAGAGTTCAGATTCACAGAAAGAAAAATGACAAAGGTAAAATTGAAATTGAATATTATTCCAAGGATGAACTGGAAAGAATCATAGATCTTTTCGAATCCATTGGTTAGGAGTGACAGTAATATGAGTGGCATTTTTGAAAATCTTGGAATTGATTCCGGGATCATCATTATTATACTGCTGATTCTTACTATCTTCCTGCTGGTAAGGAATATCAGTATGAATATGCGCCTGAGCCGTCTGGAACGTAAATATAAGACGTTCATGAAAGGTTCAGATGCACAGTCTCTGGAAAAAGTATTCGTTAGAAAATTCGCTCAGATAGATAAGCTCTATGATGCGAAGGAAGAACATGATCATGATCTTCTTTTTATCAAAAAGAATCTTGATAAAATGTTTAATAAATATGGTGTAGAAAAGTATGACGCATTTGATGATGTAGGTGGAAAGTTAAGTTTTGCGCTGGCTTTGCTGGACAAAGAGAATACAGGCCTTATCTTAAATGCAGTACACAGCCGGGACAATTGTTTTTTGTATATGAAAGAAATTGTAAAAGGCGAATCCTACGTTATGCTCAGCCAGGAAGAAGTAGAGGCACTTCGTAAGGCAGTGAATTTTGGACTGGATAATATTGAAGAATAAAGTTTTTTAAAAGTTACTGTGAACGGAGTGAACAGTAATGTTTAAAAGTTGAAAACAAGAGCATACTAAAAGAGAATCTGTTTTGTGCAGGAATGCACATGATATGATAAATTGATATCAGGGGGAAAGTTGTTGCCAGATTTTACCCTGACATCATTACATAATGTAATAGAATATTTCAGGAGGAACAAGATGTTAGATATTAAATTTGTGAGAGAAAATCCGGAAGTTGTAAAACAGAATATCCGCAACAAATTTCAGGATAATAAACTGGAATTAGTGGATAAAGTTCTGGAACTGGACAAAGAGAATCGCGAAATCAAACAGGAAGTAGAAGCTCTTCGTGCAGAGAGAAATAAAATTTCCAAACAGATCGGTGCACTGATGGCACAGGGAAAGAAAGAAGAAGCTGAAGAAGTAAAGAAACAGGTAGCTGCTTCCGGAACCCGTATTGAAGAACTTTCCACAAGAGAGAAAGAGGTAGAGGAAGAACTTCTCAAAGATATGATGGTAATTCCGAATATCATTGATCCATCTGTACCGATCGGTAAAGATGACAGCGAGAACGTAGAAATCGAGAAGTTTGGTGAACCGGTTGTTCCGGATTTTGAAGTGCCATATCATACAGAAATTATGGAAAATTTTGATGGAATTGATCTTGACAGTGCAAGACGTGTTGCAGGAAATGGTTTCTACTATTTAATGGGAGATATCGCAAGACTTCACTCAGCAGTAATCTCCTATGCACGTGACTTCATGATAAACAGAGGTTTTACTTACTGTGTACCTCCTTTTATGATCAGAAGCAATGTTGTAACAGGTGTAATGAGTTTTGCTGAAATGGATGCCATGATGTATAAGATTGAGGGTGAAGATTTATACCTGATCGGAACAAGTGAACATTCCATGATCGGTAAATTTATCGATCAGATCATTCCTGAGGAAGAACTTCCGAAAACTCTTACAAGCTATTCTCCATGTTTCCGTAAGGAAAAAGGTGCTCATGGACTTGAGGAGAGAGGCGTTTACCGTATTCATCAGTTTGAAAAACAGGAAATGATCGTTGTCTGCAGACCGGAAGAGAGTCCGATGTGGTTTGATAAATTATGGCAGAATACAGTAGATCTGTTCCGTTCTCTGGATATTCCGGTTCGTACACTTGAGTGCTGCTCCGGTGACCTGGCAGACCTGAAAGTAAAATCTCTTGACGTAGAAGCATGGTCTCCACGTCAGAAAAAATATTTCGAGGTAGGAAGCTGTTCAAACCTTGGTGATGCACAGGCACGTCGTCTTAAGATCCGTGTAAACGGAAAAGATGGTAAGAAGTATCTTGCACATACATTAAATAATACTGTTGTAGCACCGCCTAGAATGTTGATCGCATTCCTGGAGAATAACCTGAATGCAGACGGTTCTGTAAGTATTCCTAAAGCTCTGCAGCCATACATGGGTGGTATGACAAAGATTGAGAAAAAGCACGCTTAATGGAGGGTGAGCTTTTTCAGGGAGGTGTTCTTATGCACAGTTATCTGAGGGCAGTTGGTTTTTCCAGGATCACCAAAAGAAGCAGTATCAGACAGATCATTACGGATGTGGTTGAAACTTATGATGAGAAAACGGTCATAGAGAACTACCCTGATGGTATGTTTGCAGAGTTTTCCAAGAATTATGGATGCGATTGTGGAATTACTGTCTGCGGGCAGTATGATGAAAACAACGTATTTTATCCGGATTATTATTTCCCTTTTTTTCGCGGAACAGGCATTACAACACAGGAGAGTGTTGTGATAGAAAGACATGCAGACAAAGAATCTTTTGCAGGTGCCTGTGACGATTTGAGAATTGGGGTTACTTTAATTTTCTATCTTCAGAATGCTGCTGAGTATCTGCAACAGCGTGAAAAAGGCAACATACTTCCGGGTGGCCAGCCTTTAACCCTTTCCGGGCTGGCCAGGGAAGGAAAAATCCTTTTTCCTGTAGAGAAAGATAAAGAAGCAGTAAAAGCAGAACGTGAACTGACAAAGAACAGAAATCATCTCATTGCAGCCGCCAGAAACGGTGATGAAGAGGCTATGGAGAGCCTCACGATGGAGGATATGGATACATATTCCATGATTTCTCAGCGTATAGTTACAGACGATATTTTTTCAATAGTGGATTCCTATTTCATGCCATATGGGATTGAATGTGATCAATATAGTGTCATGGG
The DNA here is from genome assembly GCF_020553185.1 of Blautia sp. MSK18_10. Taxonomy (NCBI): domain Bacteria; kingdom Bacillati; phylum Bacillota; class Clostridia; order Lachnospirales; family Lachnospiraceae; genus Blautia; species Blautia sp. MSK18_10. The sequence goes on from NZ_JAJCGT010000033.1 coordinate 6,302, forward strand.
TGAGATTCTGGATTTTATGACATTCAAGAACATTATAACAGGAGAAGAAATCTGCCAGCTTACATTAGACTGTAATGATATGCAGTTTGATGTTTGTATCAATAAGAATGATTTGCTGGGGGAGCCAAAGATCGGACGTAGATTCAAAGGAATCATATGGCTCCAGGGACAGTTGCATTATTAAAATTAAAAGATATGTTCAGAATGATAGCATGATAGCATGGACGAGAGTACTTCGTCCATGCTTTTTTTGGTGTCATAGTACTTCGCGCTCTGCTGAACTGTCTTGATTGCATTTTTTTATGGAGTTGCTATAGCATATAATTTTTGATTTATAAAAAACAATGGGCAAGATTTCTTTGTAATGTTTCACGTGAAACATTGTAAAATATCATGTAATTTCTACACTTGACAAGAGATAGGAAAATATTACTGTTTACGCGCCACTATTCTGCGAAATATTTTGATATGAATATGTCAAAATCCTGAGACATACGGAACAGAAATGGAATAAAGATATACAGGAAAATACCGAAAATCCAGGAGATACTACATTTCCGGCAGTAAAGGGAGATGCACTTTCTATGTGTTGATTTATTTGTAACATTTTTCGTTTACAGATGTTATATTAGTGAAAGGGATAAAAAACTGGAAACAAAACAGATATGAAAGCTATATCCAGCGCGAAAATCAGGGAAGGGGGAATGATAGAAGTGGATAATCAAATCTTATTAAAGCTTTACAGCCTTTATCAGAAAGAATTATATTTATATTTATATTCGCTTTGTGGGGACAGATATCTGGCAGAAGATTTGCTCCATGAAACCTTCCTGAAAGCACTTCTGGCCTTGCCGGACGGACATAGCAACATGCGGGCATGGCTCTATATGGTAGCGAGAAACCTGTTCTATAATCAACAGAAAAAGAAATTACGGGAGATTCTGATGGATGAACAGATATATCCTTTAGAAGAAAAAACAGAAGAAGGTCTGCCTGAAAAAATTTTCGAGGAAGAAGACAGGCGGATGCTTTATCAGGCAATCCTCAGACTGGATATAAAGAAGCGAGAAATCATTCAGATGCAGTATTTTGGCGGAATGACACAGAAAGAAATCGCGGCAGTTTTACATATCACGTTGGAAAATGTACGGGTGCTTGCATACCGGGCAAGGAAAGAATTGAAAAAATATCTGGAAGAGTGTAGAAAGGAGGACTCCAAATGACGTATCGTGAGTTACTGAACTTATATAAACAGGGAAAATTGGACGATGTTAGAAAAAAAGAAGTTGAAGCAGCTATTGAAAAACAGGACGCAATCAGTGAATTTCTCTATGAAGAAGGTGAGATACCAGAATTTTCTGATCTGGAGAGTGAGAATGCAGAGAATCCGGAAAATAAAGAATGGTTAGCAGGACAGAAAAACAATCAAAAAGATGAGATCAACAGGCAATTTATAAAAGAAATCAGATGGTCAATCCGCAAGGCTTTTATTAAAATGGGAATGATTGTAGGAGTAGCTGTCCTTGTAATTGTTTTATGTGCTGTATTTATCCTCCCAAAGGCCGTGTCGGATTTTTATTATAATCCCAATGAAGTAGTTGGTAAATATGAAGAAATGACTACGACCAGAATGGATTTGGATCTTTCTGTTTATTCTGAACTGTTTTTGCCGGGTAATCATCGTAGTCAGGTCAGTGCGGTATCGAGAGGGTATGGTGAATACGATATTATCATTCCGCAGACTTTTAGTTGGACTGGAAAATTCACTTCTGTCAGTGGACGTTTGGTGCGAGGAAATCTTATTTTTTATGACAATAACATATTGAGCAGACCACTTATGCAGTTTTATCTTCCGGGAGATACGACCGCGTGGGAGGCGTGGGAAGTGCATGAAAATGGAAAAGAAACTAAAATAGACACAGAAATGCGTAAGGGGGAAAGCATTCAGGATTCCAAAGACGCAATCGCAGAATACAATGATAACGACTGGTATCTTGCCTATGTTTCCATAAATGATATTGTGGATTACAGAGATTTTATTGAGTGGTATCAGAAACTGTCTGATGATAAAGAACTGGAATGGGGAGAACTCTGGTGTGCAGTTCATACGGAAGACGCGGATGGTTACTGTGTGGAACCAAACATTGGTTTCTGTCCGTATCCGTCGGGGATGAGCATGAATTGGGACAGAGAGAAATATCCATATTTGTCGCTTCTGGATAATACAGATATCTGTCATGATGTGGATGTGACAGACGAAGAAACTATGCAGACCCACTTTATCAGCATGCTTTCCTACATTCAGGATTATGACGACATTATTTCAATGATGGGACAGACGACGGATTCTCCGAACAGATACCAGGATATGATTAACTATGTAAAGAAAAATGGGCTGAAGATCCATGGCTTTGCAGTTTATGCAAAGAAAAAGAATCTTCTCGAATTATATAAACAAGATATGGTGTCCTATGTCCAGACAATACTACAAAATTAAGAAAGAAGTGCAGATATATCAGAAGAGATATTTCTGCACTTTTTTAATCAAATCAGGTAAGCAGCGAAGCGGATTGTGAATATTTGTCTGAATGTAAAATTTAAAATGAGAAGCCAGATTATGCTTGTAATTTTTCTTTAGATATAGTAAAATCATAGATATGGGTTAGGAATTCTCATAGTTCAGTTAGATAGAGTATCCGTCTCTATAAAGAGAGCAGGGGTATTTCTCTGAGTAAAAAAACAACTCAGAAAAATCTGTGATTGACAGCTTGTAAAAGAGCTGATAATCTAATATATGGCCGAAGGGAAAAATCCCAGAAACCCAGTAAAATCAAGGGTTTGCGGCATGTGTCGTCATAGCTCAGCTGGATAGAGCACTCGCCTCCTAAGCGAGGGGTCGGAGGTTCAAATCCTCTTGGCGACGGGCTTCAAAGCGTTCGAAAATGTTAGCTGGATTAGCTGACAACGAACGCTTTTGTTATTTTCTAATCACGTTCGTGACACAAAATTCCATTCAAAATGATCAATTTCCAGCTAACGCAATCCGATTTTTGTTAGCTGACAGCTAATCAAAATTACCGGTTTGCAAACATGGGTTTTAGGAAGTTCAGCTAACATTTGGGTTCGCTCCGTTGTCACCCCTTATTCGGGGATGTAAATCAGAGAAAAGGCGGGAAAAGAAACAATCTCTCCCAAACTTGCAAACATAAATTAGCTGAAACAGTACTCAATTCTATTAGCTACAGCTAATGGTCAAACAGCAATGTCTGTTTGGAACTTTACTATCTATAAAAGTTCCAGTCAGGCATTTTTTAGTGTCCTGAATCCTGGAGGAAAGGAGTCAAGATGACTGAACTAAACAGACAATCAGAAGAAAACGAAGAAAGAATCATAGAAATTGAGATTGAGCGTCTTCGACCGTTCAAAGAGCATCCGTTTCAGGTGAAAGATGTCTTACACTGTATGAGTGGTAACACCACAAAGGTGAAGAACATCAAGAAATATTTATTAGCAGCCCTGTTTAATGCACCGTCAACGATGAACGGGTATTATCAGGCAGAGGTGAACCATGATATGCCAGGATTGGTAAGATAGGAGGTGCACATGTTTATTTTAAAACTTGCTGGAAAGATATTATTACTGCCGGTATGGCTGATCCTTTTTGTGATCGGCCTGGTAGTGAAGATGACAGTACAGACTTATGCGGTTGTAAGGGGAATCCTTGGTTTTATATTCACTTTGTTGATTATAGCAACTGCATACTGTTACCATGACTGGGTACAGGTTGCATTCCTGTTTGCGCTGAGTGTTATTCTGTATCTGATCCTGTTTGCAGGAGTGTTCGTAGATACTGTACTGGACATGACAAGAGAATGTATTATTGACTTTATTTTATCTTGAGGAGGATATGAAAATGAGTGAAAAGAATGATTTTATACAATTACCACCAATCAAAAAAGACACACCGTCCGAAGTGGTCTCAATAATCTGGCAATATTTGAAATTACCTGAGGAATCCAGAAAGAGAGTGACGGCAGATCTAATTGATGTGGATGAAAATTGTGAGAAGGAAGATTTTCAGATTCCAGATCTCTATGACATCGTTCCAAAAGAAGAAATCGCGGAATTTGAAGAAACTATGCGTAAAATTATAGCAGGAATTATCTCTCAGGCTAGAGCGTGTCTGAAAAATCATTCCCGCAATCTGCACGCCCCACTTTGCGGGATATTTCACCCGAATTCAGTTGCCGTAGCCCACTACGGCGCCCTCATCCGGGCAAAATATCCCACAAATTGTGACGCACATCTTGCAGAAAGCCTTTTTCAGACACGCTCTAGCAGTGTTGCCACCTGGGTGTATGTACAGAAATATGTGAAGCACAAAACTCTGGATGAAATGCTGCAAGAATGGAAAGGGGCAAGCCAGTTTATTATTGTCATGGATACCTGGTTCGAAAGATTGATGGCAGAATAATAGATGCTGTGATAGAATGAAGAAAACGATTTGAAGTGCAAATCGGGATTTTTAAAGGAGACTTGCTATGGATATGAATCTTTCATTTTCTGTACTTACAGCAGATATTATTAGTATACTGCTGATTGGAACGTTGTATCTCGCTAACAGACAAAAAGCGGAGTACGACAGAGATATGCGACTTCTACAGCAAATGATGGTAACTATAGGGATTGCCAATATTTCTGACAGTTGCGTTTATTATCTTGCTGGCAGTTCTAATATAGTTATCAAAGTTTTGGTCTTTCTGAGCGGATCAGGGCTCTTTTTAGGAAATGTAATGATTGGATATTTGTGGGCTAAATTCATAATGGTACATATGAATATCCCATTTTCTGATATACGCAGAAATATTTACCGAACAATTGGACTTATTTCTATTGTACTGTTAGTAATCAATATTTTTTATCCATTGGTATTTTCGGTGAGTGATGGTAGGTATCAGAGAGGATTCGCATATATTATTTTTCTGATTTTTGCTGCTTTTTACATTTTGGACAGCTTGTATTTGTATGTTAAGCGTGTTAAAAAAAATGGCAGTTTAAAATTATTTCCAGTTCATATATTTCTAATTCCTGTTATATTAGGGGTAGTTATTCAAGCATTTTTCGTTGAAATTGCAATCACCTGGACATCTATTGCAATATCGGTCGCGGGAATAATGACAGCACTAAAAAACGAGATTATTTTTACAGATTGCCTTACAGGATTATATAATCGCGTGTATCTGGAATTTTTACATAAGCGAGCCTGTAATAAAAAGGACTGCTGGGTATCCGGTATTATGATTGATCTGAACGGATTTAAACAGATTAACGATAACTACGGACACGCAGAAGGAGATCTGGCATTGTGTATTGTTGCTGATTTACTTCGGAAATCGTTCTCTGAATATGGTGTAGTAACAAGATATGCTGGTGATGAATTTGTTATAATGCTAAATACAACAGATGATCAGCTCATACAAAAAATAATCAAATCTGCTAAAAAGAATTTTGTGACAGAGAATGAAAAGAGCGATAAACCGTATTAGTTATCTGCATCTATGGGATACGCAATAACTAATCTAAGTAACGAAACAATAGATGATTTTATGAATAGAATCGATGAACAGATGTATCAAGATAAAATGAAATACTATGAGCATAATGATCGTAGAAATAGCAAATAAATAATTTCGGTCATTTTACTTGTAAAATTCAAGTTTGTATATATCTTTTAAAAGGTATATGATTAAGAAAAACGGCAGGAGGTATCTGAATGAAATCACATAAATATTGGTCTATCGGTGCACTGATTACAATGCTTGGAACTTTTTATACAGGTTATAAGGGATCAAAAGAAGGCCATAAGTACTTTGCAGCAAGTTCTTTGCTTTGCATGATTATGGCTATTTATACAGGACACAAGATGATTTCTGGTAAAAGTAGGAAGAAAAAAGAAGTTTCAGTAGAGAGTGTTGAAGATTAAAAAACAAAATATTTTAATAAATAACGCCGGTGCGGGATTTTTGATATCCAGTACTGGCGTTATTTATTCTACAGGGGCTTGGGGGTGTAGCCACCAAATATACTATTCGTTTTCTGATTCGGCAAGTTTGTTAAGGATCCACGCCCTATTGATAACTATTTCATCATCATCGCGGAGATCCTTGAAATCATCGTAGTGTGAAGAAGCAAATTCATACATATTGTCAATGTCAACTGCACCAGTAATCTCACCCTTATTAATGATTACAAGAATATTTGTTCCGTCGTTGTCGACAGCAAAGCGCAGTTCATCAAATTCTTTATATCAAAGATTGGCTGGAAGATACGATTGCAGAACAAAAAGAAGTTTCGGAAATGGACGATGTAGAAGAAATCATTTCGAAGATATCAGAAGAAAGTCCTTGCAAACGGCGTCCAACACAAAAGCGAACCTGGATGACCGTGCCGGAAATGGGAAAGCTGCTGGGATTAAAAAAGACAGATCAATACTGGCTGGTGCATAAAAATGTTTTTGAATCTAAAGAGATTGCCGGAAAGATACGAATCAATATTGCCAGCTTTGAAAAATGGTACGCCAATCAGATTAAATATCATAAAGTTACCGGAGAAGAACCGGGGAAAGAATTGAAATCCTGGTCCTATTCCGTTAAGGAAGTCGCGGATCTGTTAGGTGTTGATGATTATCTTGTTTATGAATTACTCAAGAAAAATCAAATGGAAGCGGTTATTGTCGATTACTGGAAACGAATACCAAAAGAATCTTTTCAAAACTGGTATAAAAGCCAGTCCCGGTATCGAACAAAGGAAGACAGAGAAAAAGACGCTCTTCTGGAAGATGCAACAATTACGATGCCTGAGATGGCACAGCTGCTTGGAACAACCAGAAGTGCAGTATATACAATTCTTGATAATCCAAAGTATAGTCATTTTTTGAATTCATTGTGATTGCAGAAAAGAAAAGGATCACAAAAGAGAGTTTTCAAAAATTCCTGGAAGGTCAGGATTGGTATAAGCTGGATGTCTTCATCAACAAAGAATCACAGCGTATAAGAAAAGAATCGTTGAATGCATTGGATGAAGTCGATCCGGAACTTCTGGCAAAAGTATTGGCTAATCCAGAGATGCGGGCATTACTCAATTCGTTGGCGAAGACGATGAAGTAATGAATTTTATATCCCAATGAGTATATTTATTGTGCATATGGAGAATCTATCTCCATCAAATCTATTGAAATCTCCATCATTTAGCATTAAAATGATGGAGATAAATTCAAAATGAAGGAGATTTCAATGAGAAATTTTGATTATATTACAAATCCTGCGAAGTTGCTGACACCTGAAATTGTTCAGATGGTTGGCAGTATTCATGAGCATAAAGGTAAACAGGAATTATTTCTGGAAGCAAACATAGATGAACTGAAAACACTTCTGGAAGTTGCTTTAATTCAAAGTACGGGAGCATCTAACCGAATTGAAGGTATATTTACAAGTGATAAACGTTTGGAAGAACTGGTAAGTCAGAAAGCAGAGCCACGTAATCGGTCTGAACAGGAAATTGCCGGCTACCGTGAAGTGCTGGCTACGATTCACGAAAGTTATGAATATATCACTCCAAGACCAAACATTATTTTACAGTTACATCGTGATTTATATTCTTATTCCCAAGGAAACATCGGTGGTACCTATAAGAATTCAGACAATGTAATTGCAGAAACCGATGCCGAGGGACACCAGAAAGCTCGTTTTATTCCCGTTCCAGCTTTTCAGACTGCAGAAGCAATAGACGAACTTTGCGCTCGTTTCCTTGAAGCATGGGAAGCTGACCGCATTGATAAACTGGTTTTGATTCCTATGTTCATTCTGGACTTTCTGTGCATCCATCCTTTCAATGACGGAAATGGTAGGATGAGCCGTTTGCTCACTTTACTGCTTTTTTATAAGGCGGGATATATCGTTGGAAAATATGTCAGTATGGAAATGCTGATTGAAAAGACAAAAGAAACATATTATGAAGCCCTTCAAGCAAGTTCTACTGGCTGGTATGAGGGCGAAAACAGCTATGAGCCTTTTGTTAAGTATTATTTAGGTATTATGCTGAAAGCATACAATGAATTTGAAAGCCGTGTAGAACATTTGAAGTACCATAATCTTTCCAAGCCGGATAGAATTAAGGCGGTGATTGATAATAAGGTTGGTAAGATAACGAAGAAGGAAATTGTGGAACTATGCCCTGACATAAGTAAGGTTACCGTGGAAAGAACACTGACAGATTTAGTTAAGAGTGGGTATATCGCAAAGGTCGGTGCAGGTCCATCCACCGGTTATGTCCGTATTTGAAAAATTATTTTCAGATTTCCATAATAATAATATTACTACTTTGAATTAACCAATTTGCCAGTCAAAAACGCATGGACAAACCGTCTCGTATGCGGTATATTATTTATAGACAAGAAAATATCTTGTGCTTTCGATAGGAAGTTTAATTGAATAATTGCGCGTCGCATTCTCGTTACTTAGTGATGAGTTAGACGCGCAAATTTTTTACCCAAAGGAAAACATATGTTTATTTTTAGCGCTATATGTGCTAAAATATAGCCATGGGTAGTAGAAAAAACAACAGAATCTGAGAAAAGAGTTATCAGGGAAAAATAAAAATGCAGATAATATCCAGTTATGGTGTAGAATTACGAAAACAGAATATCCCGATCTGCCAGACACTGGAGATCTATCGTTTTGCTGTCAGCTATCTGATTGGGATTTATGTGCAGGTATGGGAAGAATTAGCAGAAATCCCGGATGCAAAGAGGCGTTTTAATGCTGCAGAACATCTGGTACATACTACGAAGAAAAACCATGCCTGTTTTGATTTTGATATCCGGTTCCCAAAGATGCCTTCCTATCTGCGCAGATCTGCCATCCAGCATGCACTGGGGACAGTATCCTCTTATAAAACACGGCTGGATCTATGGGAAAAGACCGACGGAAAGAGCGGGAAACCAAAGCTTGTATATGAAAATCACGCCATGCCGGTCTTCTACCGTGATGTCATGTATCGTGAAGGCGCGGAAGGGAAAGACGAAGCATACCTGAAACTCTATGACGGTCATGACTGGAAATGGTCCTGTGTACGTCTGGATCATACGGATATGGAATATCTGAGAAAATGCTGGTCAGGGAAAAAGGCATCTGCCCCGACTCTGGAAAAGAGACACCAGAAGTATTTTTTGCGTTTTTCCTATAAAGAGGAAGTAACACTTACCAAAACACCTGTGAAAGAACAGATTATCTGCAGCGTGGACTTAGGGATTAATACCGATGCAGTCTGTACTATCATGCGGGCAGACGGAACTGTCCTGGGAAGAAGATTCATAGATCATCCCAGTTACCGCACACTGGGACGGATCCGCAGATTCCAGAGGGAACATGGCTCTGCGCAGACACAGGGAAGATGGGCATATACGAAACGTCTGAACACAGAACTGGGTAAAAAGACTGCAGGTGCGATTGTAAGATATGCGGAAGAAAACCATGCAGATGTGATCGTGTTCGAGTATCTGGAGATGCAGGGGAAGATATCGGGAAAGAAAAAACAGAAACTGCACCTGTGGAGAAAAAGAGATATCCAGAAGTGTTGTGAACATCAGGCACACAGGAAAGGGATGCGGGTATCCAGAATCTGCGCATGGAATACCAGCAGATTGGCTTATGATGGTTCCGGGACGGTAACACGTGACCGGGAAAATTACAGCCTCTGTACTTTCCAGACAGGAAAACGATATAATTGTGACCTGTCAGCATCCTATAATATAGGGGCGAGATATTTTATAAGGGAACTTTTAAAACCCCTTCCGGCAACGGAAAGGTCTTTACTGGAGGCAAAAGTCCCTCCTCTAAAGCGTAGAACCTCATGCGTCTATGCAGATCTGAGGAAACTCCATTCAGAAATGGAACGTTTAAAAGCAGCATAGATACAGGCAGATATACAGCGGACTACCTGTAATGTGGGAACCTGCCATATCTGGCATGGGAAATGCGCATAACTGCGTACCTAAGTTACAGGCGTATCCACCGATATTCAGTCGGACGCCTAAAGCGTCTGGAAGCATGTGACTTCAGTCATGTGAGGTTCACCCATAAAGCTTTGGGGCGGAAGCACAATTCAGGACTGTGGTGACTCCTAACGTGGATCCGATCACATTTTTTAATAAGGCCAATGAGTTGATGGTAAAGAATTCTCCGGCAGCTGCGGATAAGGAAATGCTTGAAAAAATAGCAGTTGTGAATATAGGTCCTGGTATGGAATTTGACACTTCTGTTCTTACCGGTGATGTTGCAGAAAACTGGAAGACAATGCTGACAGAAATTCGGTTAAAGCTTATCAAAGAGGGCCAGAAATTCTCAAAAAGCTTGGTCAGTGGGACTATTTTGGTGAACCGATCGGAGATTTCAATACAGAAGATGCTTATCGTGCACTGGTAGCTCTTGCAGGGCTTGGTCCAATACAGTTGAAGCTGCGCTGTATCCAAAGATAGAGCAGGATGCGGATGGAAATACTCTTCTTAACTTCCTGTAAAATTAACTCTCGATTCAAAAGAATGGCTTATTTATGCGGTTTATTCAAGATATGTAGTTAATAATATGAGAATTAATTACCTCTCGAGAGTTAACTTATAAAACAGCCACAAATCCATTGAGGTCAGAGTTCCTTATCGTGGAGCGACGACCTCAGTTTTTTTATAACCGTAAATTAACAAGGAAGATATTTGCAGATGGACGGATATTGGATTCAGGTCTAAAAAAGAACTTTTCTCATACAGGTATATGATTTATAATCATAATAAAAGGAAGATACTATAGTAATTCTTGTAAATAATGTATATTGATTCAGCTCATCAGAACATGAAATCCTGTTGAACTGTCTTAAATGCATTAATTAAGAGGATTGTTAAACAGTGGCAACCGATGTTTCACGTGAAAACGAAAAGGATGGGATGATTATGAAAAATTACTCAGAAGATGTAAACAGACAGTATCATATTCAAGTGGCAAAAGGTGAAGTGGGCCGTTATGTGATCCTTCCGGGAGATCCGAAAAGATGTGTAAAGATTGCACAGTATTTTGATAATCCTGTGCTGATCGCAGACAACAGGGAATATATCACTTATACAGGAACACTGGATGGAGTGAAGGTCAGTGTAACGTCAACCGGTATTGGTGGCCCATCAGCGTCCATTGCAATGGAAGAGCTGTATCGCTGCGGAGCGGATACTTTTGTCAGAATCGGAACCTGTGGTGGAATGCAGACGGAAATAAAAAGTGGAGACATTGTGATTGCAACAGCAGCAGTACGTATGGAAGGAACAAGCAGAGAATATGCGCCAATTGAATATCCGGCAGTGGCAAATCTGGATGTGACCAATGCTCTTGTTGAAGCTGCGAATGAGAAAGGATTTATATATCATACAGGTGTGGTACAGTCCAAAGATTCTTTCTATGGACAGCATGAGCCGGAAGCAATGCCGGCAGGTTATGAGTTGATCAATAAATGGGAAGCCTGGAAACGAATGGGATGTCTTGCTTCTGAAATGGAATCCGCAGCACTTTTCATCGTAGCCGGTAAACTCAGGGCGAGGATGGGTTCCTGTCTGTTGGTATTGGCAAATCAGGAGAGAGAGAAGCTGGGTCTTGAGAATCCGGTTGTACATGACACAGATATGGCAATCCGGGTAGCTGTAGAGGCAATCCGCAGAATGATTAAAGAAGATCAGGGACAAGTTCTGTAAGGACGGAGGTGACAGATAATGCAGAATCTGGAAAAATCAATGATCAGCAAACTGATTGAGACTGCAATGGAACAGCTCAAATTTTCTTATACACCCTATTCAAATTTTAAGGTTGGTGCATCATTGCTTACAAAAAACGGACAGATTTATACAGGGTGTAACATTGAAAATGCAGCATATACACCTACGAACTGTGCAGAACGAACTGCAATTTTCAAAGCAGTGAGCGAAGGCGTCAGGGAGTTTGACACAATTTGTATTGTGGGTGGAAAAGATGGGATTTTGACAGAGTATACAGCTCCCTGTGGTGTCTGCCGTCAGGTAATGATGGAGTTCTGTGATCCGGAGACATTTCGGATTATTCTGGCAATAGATAAAGAGTATTATGATATCTACACGCTGAAGGATTTGCTACCGCTGGGATTTGGACTACGAAATCTGATAAATTCCCGAGAAATATAAGGTAAACGCCCATCATTGCAAGTGATTTTTAATTGCGAAAAGTAAAAAAAGTGAATGACCAATAAAAGGGGACAGGAAAAGGTCAGCGATTAATAAAATGTAAGAGAAGGAGTAAACATAAATGAAAAATTACGACAGAATTTTTGTAATTGTACTTGATTCTCTGGGGATCGGGGCAATGCCGGATTCAGCAAAATTTGGTGACATCGGGGTGGATACTTTTGGACATATTCTTGAGAAAATGGGTTCTCTGGAGATTCCAAATCTTAGAAAACTGGGAATGCTGAATCTTCATCCGGCAGGAAAAATGGCGGGTGTTGAGAATCCCAAGGGGCGATATACGCATCTGGGTGAAGCTAGCAATGGAAAAGATACCATGACCGGACACTGGGAGATGATGGGAATCAAAACAGAAAAACCATTTAAAACCTTTACAGAAACAGGGTTCCCGCCGGAATTGATCGCAGAACTGGAGAAAAGATGCGGAAAAAGAGTGATAGGAAACAAGAGCGCAAGCGGAACGGAGATTATTGAGGAACTGGGCGAAGAGGAGATTCAGACGGGTGCAATGATTGTTTATACTTCAGCAGATTCTGTTCTTCAGATCTGCGGAAATGAAGAAACTTTTGATCTTCAGAATCTGTACCGCTGCTGTGAAATTGCAAGAGAAATTACCATGAAGGATGAATGGAGAGTTGGCAGAGTTATTGCAAGACCGTACATTGGTAAGAAAAAAGGTGAATTTAAACGTACCAGTAACCGTCATGATTATGCATTGAAACCCACCGGACTTACCACGTTAAACGTGTTGAAAGATCATGGATTTGATGTGATCGGTGTTGGAAAGATTCATGATATTTTTTGCGGAGAAGGCATTACAGAAACTCATCATTCAGACAGCTCTGTACATGGAATGGAGCAGACAATTGAAATCTGCAAGAGAGATTTCAGAGGGTTATGTTTTGTTAATCTTGTAGATTTTGATGCATTATGGGGACACAGAAGAAATGTGGAAGGTTACGGAAAAGAGATTGAGAAATTTGACAAAAATCTGGGTGTGTTGTTAGAAGAAATGAGAGAGAATGATCTGCTTATTCTCACTGCAGATCATGGAAATGATCCGACTTATACAGGAACTGACCATACAAGAGAATATGTACCATTTATTGCGTACTCAAAGAGAATGAAAAATGGCGGTGCGATAAAAGACGAAGATACTTTTGCTGTGATCGGCGCTTCTGTGGCGGAGAATTTTGGAGTGCCAATGCCTGAGGGAACAATTGGACATTCTGTTTTAAAAGAGTTAATGTAATAACGATTGTAAAAAAAGACAGGAATATTGAAAACAGGCGTTTTCAATCTCCTGTCTTTTGTGCTAAAATAGGAAAAGAATTTATCTGACTAAATCGTTAAAGAGGGACAAGTGATAAATTGTAAAAAGATAAAATGATATAGAAAGGAAACAGTTTTTATGGAAACAGGAACAATTTTTAAATTTCATAATGACCTGGATACAGACCAGATCATAGCATCACAGTATCTGTTACTTCCTAATCTGGATGAGATGAAAGGTCATGCATTTGAATCTCTGGATCCGGATTTTTCAAAGAAAGTAAAACCGGGAGATTTCGTGGTAGGTGGAGAAAACTTTGGATGTGGTTCTTCCAGAGAGCAGGCGCCTGGTGTTCTGAAAGCGTTGGGAGTACAGGCAGTTGTAGCAAAATCTTTTGCACGAATCTTTTACAGAAACTCTATTAATATTGGTTTGCCGGTAATTGTCTGCAAAGATCTTCCGGACGAAGTAAATACCGGAGATAAGATGGTTCTTCATATGTCAGAGGGAACAGTTGAAGCTAACGGAAAAACATATTCCTGTACAAAGCTTCCGGAATATATGCAGAATATTTTGAATCAGGGTGGTCTGATCGCATCTCTGAACAAGGAGGAGAAGTAAAATGGGAATGACAATTGCAGAAAAGATTATTGCTGCGGCAGCAGGTGTTGACAGCGTAAAACCGGGAGATATCCATACAGTTAAACTCGATCGTCTCATGAGTAATGATGGAACCACACATCTTACGGTTGATATGTATAACAATAAATTGAAAAATCCGCACATTGCAGATACAAGCAAGCTGGTGTTTATCGTGGATCATAATGTACCATCTGATAGCCCGAAAACAGCAGCATCTCAGAAGAAGATGCGAGATTTTGCAAAAGAACATAACATTGATTTCTGGGAAGGAAAAGGTGTCTGCCATCAGGTTATGATCGAGAATTATGTCCGTCCGGGTGAACTGATCTTTGGTGCAGACAGCCATACCTGTTCATACGGTGCATTAGGTGCATTTGGAACAGGCGTAGGATGTACAGATTTCCTTTATGGTATGGTAACAGGTACTTCATGGGTACTGGTTCCTGAGAGCGTAAAATTTAATCTGACAGGTAAACTTCCGGAAGGAGTTTACGCAAGAGATCTGATTCTTACAATCATTGGGGAAATCGGAGCAAATGGATGTAACTATCAGGCAATGGAATTTACAGGCGAGGGTGCGAAAACACTCAGTATCAGTGATCGTATGGCGCTTTGCAACATGGCAGTAGAAGCCGGTGCAAAGACAGGTATCTTTGAAGCAGATGAGAAAGCTATTGAATATCTGAAAGAACATGGACGTGAGCCAAAGGCTGTATATCACAGTGATCCGGATGCAGTTTATGCGAGAGAATATACATTTGATTTATCAAAAGTCCGTCCTGTAGTTGCGAAACCTGATTTTGTAGACAATGTTGTGCCAGCAGAAGAAGCCTGCGGAATTGAAATCAATGAAGCATTTCTGGGATCCTGTAACAACGGACGTATTGAAGATCTGCGTGTCGGTGCAGAAATCATCAAGGGCAAGAAGGTTGCTGAGGGCGTCAGATTTCTCGTTGTGCCTGCAAGCCAGACTATTTACCGCCAGGCATTAAAAGAGGGGCTTATTGACACGTTTATGGAGGCTGGAGCCATTGTTATGAATCCGAACTGCAGTGTATGCTGGGGAAGCTGTCAGGGTGTGATCGGTGAGAACGAAGTTCTGATCAGTACAGGAACACGTAATTTCAAAGGTCGTGCAGGACACCCAAGCTCCAAAGTATATCTGGGATCAGCAGCTACTGTTACAGCATCTGCCATTACAGGAAAGATTGCGCTGGCAAGTGAGGTGTGATGCTAATTATAAATGTTTCACGTGAAACATTTAACCGAATCAAGTAAATTTCCTGCTAAGGTCGCGAAAAGCAATAGACAGCAGGTGGAGATTTGTTTGTATCAGGAGGAGAGCAAGCTCATCCTGATAAACTGCGGAGTAGTTATTCGGTATGGTATATCACAATTCGTTTGAATGAATTTTAACTTGTGACTGTGAAAGTACTGAACAGTTACAAGTGAAGATAGAAGATAAGAGGTAAGATTATGGAAAAATTCACAGGAAAAGTGTGGGTTCTGGATGATGACATTGATACAGATATTATTATTCCAACAGAATATCTCGCACTGAAAACAATCGACGATATGAAACAGTACGGATTCAGTCCTCTGCGTCCGGAACTGGCAGGACAGATTCAGAAAGGCGACATTATTGTTGCAGGAAAGAACTTTGGATGTGGTTCTTCCAGAGAACAGGCACCGGAAATTATCAAAGCACTGGGAATTCAGTGTGTAATTGCCAAATCTTTTGCGAGAATTTTCTTCAGAAATTCTATTAATAATGGTCTGTTACTGATCGAGCAGCCAGATCTTCATGATGATATCAAAGAAGGTGATGAAGTCACTGTGGTAATGAATGAACATGTAGATTACAATGGAAAACAGTACCCGATTGCTTCTCTTCCGGAAAATCTGATGAGCATTATTCAGGCTGGCGGACTTGTAAAAGCCATGCGCAAACTGAATGGGCTGGATTGATTTGGAAAGGAGAGGAAAATGGGCGAGACAGTTATTGAGAAAATTATAAGAAACAATGTTGGAAAAACAGTAAAGCCTGGAGACATTGTAACGGTCAATGTAGACAGGGTTATGATTCATGATATATTTATTCCATTTGTAGCAGAAAAGTTTGAAGAAATGGGCTTTACGAAGCTCTGGGATCCAGATAAAGCAGTACTCATATATGACCATCTGGTTCCTGCAAGTCAGTTAGATGATACCAGACATTTCCATGCGGGAGATGCTTTTGCCAGGAAATATGGCATGAAAAATGTTCACAGAAGTGATGGAATCTGCCACCAGTTAATGACAGAGGCAGGTTATGTAAAACCGGGAAATATTGTATTTGGTACAGACAGCCATACCACTACCTACGGATGTGTAGGCGCTTTCTCTTCCGGTATCGGATATACAGAGATGGCAAGTATTCTGGGAACAGGAACTATGTGGATCAAAGTTCCTGAGACAATTAAGGTTGTGATCGAGGGAGAACTTCCGGAAAATGTTATGTCCAAAGATATCATCCTGCGTCTGATCGGTGATCTGGGAGCTGATGGAGCAACATACAGAGCACTTGAATTTACCGGCAGTACAGTAAAGAATATGACAGTAGCAAGCCGCATGACTATGGCAAATATGGCGATTGAGGCAGGGGCAAAATGTGCGCTGTTTACACCGGATGAAAAAACTGCAGAATATTGTGACATAGAGTTAAATGAGTTCCAGAAGAGCCTTACAGGAGATGAAGATGCAACCTATATGAAAACAATCACTTATCGCGCAGAGGATTTTGTACCGGTTATGGCATGTCCGTCTCAGGTAGATAAGATTAAAAATGTAAGTGAGCTTGAAGGAACAGAAATAGATCAGGTATTTATCGGTTCCTGTACAAATGGCCGTCTGGAGGATCTCAGAGCTGCAGCAGAGGTGTTAAAGGGCAAAAAGGTAGCAGATTACGTTAAATTGATTGTAACTCCTGCAAGTCGTAAAATATACTGTCAGGCAATTGCAGAGGGAATTATGGATACTCTGGCAGAAGCAGGTGCAATGATCACACATCCCGGATGTGGATTATGCTGTGGACGTGCAGGAGGTATCCTTACCGACGGTGAACGTGTAGTAGCTACAAATAACAGAAATTTCCTTGGTCGAATGGGAACATCTAAGGTAGAGATTTACCTTGCATCACCAAAAACAGCAGCAGCGTGTGCAATTGCTGGTAAAATTGTAAATCCAGAGAAATAAAACGTACAATAAAATCAATGCGATATAAAATGTACAGATGAGCAACGAAACTACAGAATAACAAAAGAATAAAATTAACGGATAAGTCCACTGCATTATTTATAAAAGGAGTAAGCAGTGGACTTATTTTTTGTCAGAGAACGACACTATGATATGTTTCATATCACATAATAAATTATCTGACGGGATAATGGGATAATAAGGAAAGAAAAGGCGTGGAAAAGCCTGTAAATTTGATTGCATAGAAAAAGTTTCTCAGACAGAATTGTCCAGTGTGAGTCTGATCTCCGACGAAAACATGTGCTTTTTGAACTTAAAATTGAACATATATTGAACTAAAATAAGAAAAGTTAAATTCTGGTTCAATGCATAGTTCAAAATATAAATTAAACTAATTGAACCAGCGTAATAAAAACAATTAACATGTTCAATATGGTTCAATTAATAATGAACTGCAAAATAAACTAAAAGTTGAACATTGCTGATGAAATTGAAAATAATAAAATTTACCGTTGAATTATTAGTTCAATTATAGTATAATAGCAAAGAAAAAAACTTGAAAAAGCTGATAAAATGCGGGATTTAAAAATGAACAGAACATATATTCGCGTATGATACTGAAAGAAATACATTTGAACTTAATTAATGTTTGGATGCCTGTATGTATTTTGATTCCCGTATAAACAATATAATATATTTGTTCTTTCTATAACATATATGCGAAAGAATTAAGAAATATAACAATAACCATTGATTATAACAATATAATTTGTTTTTTACAGAGAACGGAGATAGTATTTATGAATAATATATTTGCTGAACGATTAAAAAAAGCAATGGAACAGAAGAATATGAAGCAGATCGACCTTGTAAAAAAGGCGGCAGAGCAGGGCGTGAAACTTGGAAAGAGTCATGTGAGCCAGTATCTGAGTGGAAAAACAACTCCCAGATCAGAAATTCTTAATTTTCTGGCGACAACATTAGGAGTAGAAACTGAATGGCTGAAAGGAACCGATGTATCTGTAGACACTTTAAAGAAAGAGACAAATGAGGCAGGATTTCAAATGGAAAATATGAAATTTGATTACAATTATAATAATATGAAAGAAAATGACAGAGAGGCAGTTGAGGAAGCACAGGTTCGTGAATTTAAAAAATCGTCTAAGCTGAATAATGTGTTATATGATGTAAGAGGGCCGGTTGTAGAAGAAGCTGCACGTATGGAAAATGCAGGAACTCAGGTTTTGAAACTTAATATCGGAAATCCGGCACCGTTTGGATTCAGAACACCGGATGAAGTGATTTATGATATGAGACAGCAGTTGACAGAGTGTGAGGGATATTCCCCTGCAAAAGGTTTATTTTCTGCCAGAAAAGCAATTATGCAGTATGCACAATTGAAAAAGCTCCCTAATGTATCTATTGAAGATATTTATACGGGAAATGGCGTCAGTGAACTGATTAATCTCAGTATGTCAGCTCTGTTAGATAATGGAGATGAGATTTTGATTCCATCTCCAGATTATCCGTTGTGGACAGCATGTGCAACTTTAGCTGGTGGAAAAGCAGTACATTATATTTGTGATGAACAGGCAGAATGGTATCCGGATATGGATGATATCAGAAAGAAAATTACTAGCAGAACAAAAGCAATCGTTATTATAAATCCGAATAATCCGACTGGTGCGTTGTATCCGAGAGAAGTATTACAACAGATAGTAGATATTGCCAGAGAACATCATCTGATCATTTTCTCTGATGAAATCTATGACCGTCTTGTAATGGACGGAGCAGAACATATTTCCATTGCTTCAATGGCTCCGGATTTATTCTGTGTAACGTTCAGCGGTTTATCCAAATCACATATGATCGCGGGCTTTAGAATCGGATGGATGATTCTCAGTGGCAATAAGGCAGTTGCAAAAGATTATATAGAAGGAATCAAGATGCTTTCTAATATGAGACTTTGTTCTAATGTACCGGCGCAGTCAATTGTTCAGACTGCATTGGGCGGACATCAGAGTGTGGAGAGTTATATTGTTCCTGGTGGACGTATTTATGAGCAGAGAGAATTTATTTATAATGCGCTGACAGATATTCCGGGAATTACCGCTGTGAAACCGAAAGCTGCATTTTATATGTTCCCTAAGATTGATACAAAGAAATTTAATATCGTAAATGATGAGAAATTTGCATTAGATTTATTAAAAGAGAAGAAGATTCTGCTTGTACATGGCGGTGGATTTAACTGGCATCAGCCGGATCACTTCAGAGTGGTTTATTTACCAAGAATAGAAGTATTAAAAGAAGCAGCCGGCAAAATCAGAGATTTTCTGGAATATTACCAGCAGGAAATATAATCTGTCAGTGAGAAATGGGTACTATGTTTCACGTGAAACATAGTACCCATTTCCTGATATTATAAATACTTTTGGTCAAACGGATAAAATCATCCATTTTGCTACGCAGCTCTACATCGAATAACTGCTTCGCAGTTTATCAGAAGGAGTTTACATTTCTCCTGATACAAGCAAGTCCTCACCCATTGTTTATTGCTTTTCGCAACCTTCGCAGGGGACTTAATTGATTCGGTTAAATTGTGGAATTACTATAGGAAGACAATATGTTTGTTTCACGTGAAACATAATGTGCTGACAAGATTGTCCAAGAATCGTTACTGTTCACTGGTAATATCCCGTGAGGTGTTTTTTGTGAGCGAAGGTCACAGAAAACCCAAGACATACCGCGCGAATTTATGCGATTAGCATAAATTAAGTTTGCGAAGCAAACGATACTCCTTGGGCATTGCACAAGGAGGTTCATATTTCCTGCATCGCGAAGCGTGTTGCTGAGAACGGAGTGAACAATAACCAAGAATCAAATAGTGACAAAATTTTATAAAAAATTAAGTGGTGAATAACTATCAGATGTGATAAACTATGTTTAATGCGTTATTTGCGAAATAGTTATTATTCTGATAACAGTAAATGAGGTTAGGTTTAAAAGTATTTTGCCCCTGATATCATCAAATGATGCTGTGATATAAATTTCTGGAGGTATGACGAAAAATGGAAAATGAGGAAAAAAACCAGACAGAACAGTCAGACAAAAGCAGGTCTGTGTGGAGGGAGTTGTGGGACTATGCAAAGATTATCATTGCAGTCTTTGTTATAGCGTTTCTGTTGGGACACTTTGTATATATTAATGCACGAGTGCCGTCAGGTTCTATGGAAGAAACAATTATGACAGGTGACAGAGTATTTGGAAATCGTCTGGCATATATAAAAGATGATCCGGAAAGATTTGATATTGTAATATTTAAATATCCGGATGATCCATCTCAGCTTTTTGTAAAACGAGTAATTGGTCTTCCGGGAGAAACAGTAAACATTGTAGATGGAAAAGTGTATATCAATGATTCCGAAGAACCGCTGGATGACAGCTTTTGTCCGGAAACACCGGAAGGAAGCTTTGGACCGTATACAGTTCCGGAGGGATGTTATTTCATGTTAGGAGATAACAGAAACCACAGTATGGATTCCAGATACTGGCAAAATCCGTTTGTAGAGGAAGATGCAATAGAGGCAGAAGTAGCAGTTCGTTACTGGCCGTTAAATAAGATAGGAACTGTAAAATAATCGTGACGGTTCCATATTTTCAAAAGTCAAGCGGATAAAATCATCCGCTTCGCTACGCAGCTCTACACCGAATAACTGCTTCGCAGTTTGGAAATTTTATAAAAGACTGTTAAAATCAGGAAAATCACATATTAGTGTCCTGATTTTGACAGTCTTTTGTTGTCTGTGGATTTTTCAAATGTTATACTGTAAGACAGGAGGAAAATGAAGAAAATGGAATACTGGATAGTTACAACAATTTCGTAAAATGTAAAAAGAGAAAGGAAGACGAATATGAAAAGATGGAAAAAGTTTATAGCAATGGGACTGGCGGTATCTATGATAGTTCCGTCTTGTATACCGCAGACATTGTGGGCTTCAGAGTTTTCGGCAGGAAGTGTTGAATCAGCAGCAGATGTTTTTGAAGATGGTGCCGGATATGAGACAGGAAGTGAGTCAGGAAATAAAATATCTGATGAGAATAACAGTGGAGATGAGTTTGGAACAGGAGAGTTAAAAGATCAGGAACCGGAACAGTCGGAGACAGAAGATTCAGTAAATGCCGGACAGAGTGCGGAAGGTTATAACATTCTGCTTTACAGTGATGGTAAACTGGAAAAAACATATGTGATACCCTATGCAGATGCGGATACTGCTAAAGTACCGGAAGCACTGAAGGGAAAGACAGGTTACATTTTTAAAGAGTGGAATACGAAAGAAGATGGAACCGGTGAAACTTATAAACCGGGAGATTCTATTAAGAAACTTCTTGAAACAGCAGATATGGCAAAGCAGGCTCAGGAAACCAGTGAGAGGACAGAAGCCGGAGAAGAAATAAAACCAGAAAAAGATGTGATGCAGGAAGAAAATGATGTGGCACAGACGGACAGCGCATCATGGGAAGAAAAAACTGATAAGGCAGAAATGCAGATATCAGACACAGAAAATGATGGAACAAGCCCGGATATATCTACAGATAAGGCTATTGCAGCAGGAGATACAACAGCAATAACCCTGTATGCAATCTGGGAGAAAGCATCCGAATATAAAATCACATATAAACTTAATAAAGGAAAAAATAATACTGCTAATCCCAAAACTTATACTTCAGAAGATGAGATTAAATTTAAAAAGCCGACGCGTTCCGGATATCATTTTGTGGGATGGTATACAGACAGTAAGTATAAAAATCAGATAAGTGTGATTGAAAAGGGTTCAGAAGGTTCCCTTACTTTATATGCAAAATGGACAAAGGAAATCAGTCCTTCGGCGAAAGCTGCATCACTGGATTATGTAAAAGGAACAAAGGTGAATACCATCACTGTATCCGCAACTGTTTCAAATTATGTGAAAAGTTCGGATGGTTATTACTATCTGGTGTATGTAGATTCTAATTCCGGTAAAGTGAAAAAAACGGTGGGTAAAGTAAAGAAGCCGGAGAAGGCAAAAGGGAAGATTACATTTAAGCTGAACATTTCCGGACATCCGGAATATGCACAGGGAAAATTTGCCATAGGGATAAAAAAATCTAAATCTGCGTATAGTGTGATCAGTCCGAAAAGCTATGTCAGCAATCCGGAGAAACTCAGTACAAATACAGCAGCATATTTTGTTCCGGGGACCAAAAAAGGAATTCAGGCTACAGATATCAACGAGCTGACAGATACAAAATCCAAAACAGTATTTTTTAACTTATATATTTCAGACCTGATGCGAAAAGACAGTGGTGTGGAAACATATAAATATAATGGGAAAACATATCATTTTAATGGTCTGTACGGATATGTATATCTTGTTCAGCAATGTAATGCAAAGGGAATCCAGGTGACTGCACAGATCAGTATTGACAGGAATGCCAGTACGCAGAGCTTTATTACGGGAAACAGTCCTTATGCAGAAACAGCTTATTATGGATGGAACACAGATAACAGCACAACTAGACAGACTATGGAAGCAATGTTTGCATATCTGGGAGAGAAGTTTGGAAAAAATAACTGTTATATAAGTAACTGGATCCTGGGAAATGAAGTAAACAGTGCAAGTGGATATTATTATGTAGGGAATGTCAGTTTTTCAAAATTTATCTCCATGTACAGTGAAGCTTTTCGCTGCCTTTACAATGCAGTGAAAAGCAGCCGGGGAAGTTCCAAAGTATTTATCTGTCTGGATAATTGCTGGAATCAGAAAAATGCCTTTACTATCTGCTATAGTGCAAGATCAACTCTGGAAAGCTTTGCGGCGAAGATTTCTGATATGCAGAAAGATGTGAACTGGAATCTGGCATATCATGCATATAATCAGCCGCTTTCAGATTCACAGTTCTGGTCAGGTGCAAATGCATCCATGTTTACCAGTGATGCGAACACCACCACGTTTATCACTATGCGTAATATCCAGACACTTACAGATTATGTGAAAAACAGATTTGGTTCCAATACAAGGATCATTCTTTCGGAACAGGGATTTTCTTCCACTTATGGAGGACAGGCAAATCAGGCAGCAGCAATTGCACTGGCCTATTATAAGGCTGCCTGCAATCCAATGATTGATGCATTTATTATAAGAAGCTATAAAGATGAAGCCCATGAGGTGGCTCAGGGATTGGCAATGGGATTGAAGGATGCCAATGGGAAAAAGAAAACAGCGTATAATGTCTTTAAAAATATGGATAGTTCCAATTCCCTGAAATATACAGAAAAGGTACTAAAAAGTCAGGTTGGAAACTGGAAATCACTGGTTCCGGGATATAGTACCGGAAAAATTTCCTCCATGTATCGAAAGTGATGTAACTGACAGACAGGACTGATTTTAAAAATTGCTGTCATATTGGAAATGTATAAAATTGTCACAAATTAAACACATTTTTCCCACACAAAGAACACAAATCATTCCTATACTTAGAAGCATCAAAAGGAAACAGAGATAAATAAATGACATAGATAAATGACATAGATTCATGGAGGGACTTTATTATGATGAACAAAGATAACAGAAATGATAAAATCAGAAAGATTGCAAAGAAAGGTCTTACATTCAGCTTATGTGCAGTACTTGCAGGAGGACTGGCAGCAGGAAGCTTTGAGGGAGTAAATAAACTTGCAGGATGGAGTGGAGCCACAACGGTAGAAGCTGCTTCAAATAAGGACGAGACAACCCTGACATATGCAAAATCCGAGAAGAAGGATGCAGATGCCAGTGATTCCAAATCAGATACCGGCAAAGATACAGGTAGCACAGCAAAAGGAAGCCTTGATGTGTCTGAAATCGTATCAGAAGCACTTCCATCTATTGTATCTATTACAACCAAGTCAGTTCAGGAGGTACAGAATTACTTCGGAATGTATGGAATGTATGGATATGCGCCACAGCAGCAGGAACAGGAAGTAGAGGGCAGTGGTTCCGGTATTATTGTTGGTAAGAATGATGATGAACTTCTGATTGCTACAAATTATCATGTAGTAGAAGGTGCGGATACATTGTCAGTTGCATTTACAGATGGAAATGCAGTGGAGGCATCCGTAAAGGGATTTGATGAAGAGAGAGATCTTGCAGTTGTATCTGTATCTCTGGATGATGTTGAAGATGATACAATGGACGCCATTTCAATTGCGAATATTGGCAGTTCTGATGATCTGAAGGTAGGCGAGCAGGTAGTTGCAATCGGTAATGCTCTTGGATATGGACAGTCTGTTACAACCGGTATCGTAAGTGCCAAGAACCGCAGAATGGATTCTGACAATAACACAGTAACAGATGGAAGTGATGACAGCAGTGACGGTGTAAACCTGATCCAGACAGATGCGGCTATCAACCCTGGTAACAGTGGCGGTGCTCTTCTGAATATGGAAGGCGAGGTTGTTGGTATCAACTCTGCAAAACTTGCTTCTACTGAAGTAGAAGGTATGGGTTATGCAATTGCAATCTCAGACGTGACTGACATTCTTCAGAATCTGATGAATGAGACATCAAGAGATAAACTGGATGATTCTGAACATGGTGTACTTGGAATCGAAGGTTCTTCTGTAAGTTCTGAGGCAGTTCAGATGTATGGCATTCCGGCAGGAGTTTTTGTAAAAAAAGTAACAGAAGGTGGAGCTGCTGATAAAGCAGGTCTGAAAGCAAACAGCGTTATTACTGAATTTAATGGAAAAGCTGTTTCAAGTATTGATCAGCTGATGGAATATCTTTCCTATTATGAACCAGATGAAGAGGTAGAGCTGACTGTGCAGGTTCCTCATGGAACAAGTTATAAAGAAGAGACTGTTAAAGTAACTCTGGATGAGAATACAGATGCTGATGACAGTGATGATAACGATAAAGACAGTAAGAAATCTAAAAAGGATTCTAAGAAATCCTCAAAAGATGCTGATGAAGATGTAGACGAAGATACAGACAGTGAGGATAGTATGGACTCCGATGATACAGAGGAAAGTGAGAATCCATTTATCCAGTACTTTGAGAATCAGGGATTTTTCAGATAATACCGGCAGAAAATAAAATTATATGATATCCGGATATAAAATCTGTGATAGTGTGTAGTGATGCGGATGATTTCATCTGCCTGATATCAGCACTTTCATATGTGAGAGAATTACATGTGAAAGTGCTTTATTATGCTATGGGAAACCATTCCATAATATTCTTATAGCATAATAAAGCCCTCCGGGCAGGATCACACTGCGGCGGGTTGATTATATTATAGTGGTATGTGAACAGTAACAAAGATTCTAAGGTGCTTTTGTGAAAGAGCACTTGAGAACAGCTATATGGCGTGATATAATAATATCATTGCGAAAACGCAGGTTTAACAGTGCAGATGGGGATAAAGAGGAGAAAAATATGACAGTAAAAGAATGTTATGAACAGATGGGTGCAGATTATGAAGGTGTACTTGGAAGACTGAGAAGTGAGGTTCTTATTAAGAAATTTGCAAAGAAATTTCTGGATGATGGAAGTTTCCGGAGTCTGAAGGATAATCTGGTACAGAAAAATGGGGAAGAAGCTTTTCGTGCAGCTCATACCTTAAAAGGTGTATGCCAGAACCTTGGATTTGATAATCTGTATAAGGCAAGCTTTGATATTACAGAGAAGCTCAGAGGAAGAGATACTGAAGGCTGTGAAGAACTTCTGGCAAGAGTGGAAGAGCAGTACAATAATACAGTAGATGCGATTCATATGATGGAAGACTGATGAAGGCAGCGATTTTTGATGTAGATGGAACGCTGCTGGATTCTATGTCTGTGTGGGAGGATATTGGAGAACGTTATCTTGCGAGTCAGAATATCACAGCAGAGAAAAATCTCCGGGCTGCTCTGCACACTATGAGTCTGGAGCAGGGAGCCGCCTGGATGAAAGAAAAATACCAGTTGGATAAGTCCATTTCACAGATTATAGAAGAGGTTCTGAAAATTGTAAGTGATTTTTACCGATTTGAAGCACCGTTGAAACCAGGAGTGAAGAAAACTCTGGAATGGTTTAAAGAGAGAAATATACAGATGACAGTTGCAACATCTGGAAACCGAGAGCTGACAGAAGCAGCACTTGCGAGAAACGGGATTCTGGATTATTTTGAGCAGATTTACACCTGTACAGAAACAGGTGCAGGAAAAGATGAACCGTTGATCTATCTGAAGGCAGCAGAATCTATGCAGGCAGAACCGAATGAGACACTTGTATTTGAGGATGCGCTTCATGCAGCGGAAACTGCAAAAAAAGCAGGATTTGTGGTTGTTGGTGTCTATGATGAAGAAAACAGGAAGAATATTTCCAAAATGAAAGAAGTCTGCGACTGTTACTGTGACAGGATGGATACGGCGATTGAGAATATATGTTTGACAATATAAAGAAGAGGTTTCGTTAAACTTTGGGGTAACGAAACCTCTTCTTTTTAGTAAGTTATCGGTAAATTAGTACCAATGTGTCATTGGCAGATTATTATTAATTTCTTTGATCATAAGAATCTGGTGAAGATCAATGATTCCGTTATGGAAAGTAGCTGCACATACGGACAGGTAAAGATCCCACACAGGACTATGATATATCTTGAAAGGGAGTTAGCGCCAATGGAAGAATTGTACAAAGACAGAGAAAAAAGTGGTGGAATCTTGTGAAAGGTTGATTATAAAAAACTGGAAGTTTTTGTATAAAAAGTCGTCGTATTAATTGAAATGAACTCTTCAATATACTATAATTGTAGTATAAAATTCAAATGTACTCTGAGAGTATATTTCAAAAGGAAGGGAGGAAACTTCGAGCAAAATTTTTCAGGAGGAATAGAAAATGAAGAGGAAAAAGTTTACAGTACTGAAGGTTACACTCACAGCGATGATGCTGACGGCAGCACTTACATTTGGAGCAGGAAGTGCTTATGCGGCTGACCTGCCACAGGAGGGTGGAAGTGAGCCGACAGTTACAATAACACCTTCACCGGAGGTAACACCGGAACTGCCATTACCGACATCAACACCGAAACCAACACCAGTGCCTAAAAACGGACTGATGAAAGAAGGGAAAGTATATCGCTATTACGTAAATAACAAACCAGTCAGAAATAAATGGAAAAAGATTAATGGTAAATATTACTGGTTTAAATCCAATGGAGTTGCTGCTCATGATGGATATTATAAAGTAAAAGGTGTTTACTATGTGTTTGATAAATATGCCCGGAGAGTGGCCCCGGGGAAGAAGGCAGTTGTAAAGGTTAATGGCGTCAAATATTTCGTTGATGCAAAAGGAAGAGCTGTTGCCGGATGGAATGAACTAAATGGAAAAATGTACTATGTATATAAGAACGGTAAATGCGCAACAAATGAGACAGTAGGTGGAATTAAATTTAATAAGAACGGATATGCTTCAAATCTGACACAGGCGAGATGCAAGCTTGCGGCAAGGAACTTTATTGCACGTCACAGTAATGCCAATGCAAGTAATTATGAAAAATTCCGTTCCTGCTTTTATTATATTATGGCCTATACAAACTTTGTAGGATACATGGATCCTACACCTCAGGAGTTTAAGACAAAAGATTGGGTTTATAAATATTCCCTTCAGATGTTCCAGAACGGTCTTACAGGAAACTGTTATGGAATTGCCAGCAGTGTGGCTGCAATCGCGAAGGAACTGGGATATGAACCCTATGTTATTACAATTCCGGATGGACACAGCTTTGTTATGATTAACGGGCTCTATTATGATAATATGTACGGAACGTTGTTTGGCGCAGCTACACGTCCTGCATATACAATAGAACATAAAATTAAATTTTAAGAAAAGGAGTATGGAGAATGAAGAAAACAAAGAGATTCCTTGCAGTTGTGCTTTGTATGCTTCTTATGCTGACACCGTTGGCTGTTGTAGCAGAAACAGTGACAGTACAGGCAGCAGGACCGCAGACTGTTAAGGTAAAACTGGACAAAAAGACAGGAAAGAGATATGGATATGATGAGAATAACCAGAAGGTTACTCAGCAGTGGGGAGTAACAGCAAAGGGTTTCCGTTATTATTTCGGAAAAAACGGAGCTGCTTATCAGGCGGATCAGGATATGGTTGGTAAGTATGGTATTCTGATGAAGAAGATTAATGGTAAGTACTATGGGTTTGATGTAAGTGGTCACACAGTAAAGGGAATACGTGTAGGAAGTGTCAGCATGTATGAGATTCCGAAGCTGTATTACTTTAATCCAAAAACAGGAGCTGTAGATAAAAAGAAGACGTCTTTATATAGAAAATATGCGGCAACATCTACTCTGGCAAAACAGAACAATGCGTCAAAGATTAAGAAGATTCTGGGAAAATATAAAAAGTGTACAATAAGTAAAGGCAATACCTGTATGCTTGATGGAAATGGCAAGGATGTCACATATACATACGATTATGTACAGTTAAATGTTGTGCGTCCTACAGGAAAAGGAAGCAGCGCAGAAGTTGTTGCGAGTATTACGGCAAGACAATAATTATCCAGGCTAATCGGTTGCTTCAGCTGTGAAAAATTATAAAGCAGCTGAAGCAATTTGCAGATAGTAAGTTAACAAAAAAGAAAGGAACAGAGTTATGAACAGGAAAAAAATCACAGCATTATTACTTAGCTCAGTAATGGTATTTACACCTGCAATGCCGGCTATGGCAGAAAAGTCAACGATCGTTAATTATGTGGATGGAACAACAGATAATACAGTTGAGACACCAGATGTAACTCCGGCACCACTTCCGGAGAAGAAGGAAGGATGGGAAACTGTTGATGGAGTTAAATATTATTATGTAAATGGTGAGAAAATTACAAACAAGGTAGAGAAGATCGGTAAATATACGTATTGTTTTGATAAAACCGGAAAACTTGTGACTAATAAACCGTATTATAAGGTTAATGCAAAGACTTATTATAAGATTAAAAAGAATGGACAGGCAACAAAGCTGTCAGCAGTAGAAACTATGGCTGCAGTCCGACTTCAGAAGTGTAAAGGAAATCTGAAGAAGGCATTCAACTGGTCTGTTTCTCTGCAGTATGCAGGCAATGTAAAGGTTTCTAAAAAAACACCTACAGAATATGGTTTATATGGATTTAAAACAGGCAGTGGCGATTGTTATGTAATGGCAGCTACTTTCTACTGGATGGCTAAAGTCGCAGGATATGATGCTCATTATGTAAAAGGATATTTCCAGAAATCCGGTGGTAAGAGGGGAGCACATGCGTGGGTTGAAATCGATCAGAAGGTGAAGGGTAAAAAGAAAACTTATGTGTATGATCCGAATTTCCAGAAGGAATACAAACTGAATGGTTATAAACTTACATATGGTGCGAAACGTACTCTGAAATATGTAAATTATAAGAGAGTTAACTAAGCATTGAAATGTTTTTGACTTTGGTTACGAGCAAGTAACGAAGTGAATGATTTTATCTGTTTAACAGTAAGGCAAAAAAAGAACTATAAAGGATGAACAGAAAGGATTTAAAGACAATGAAGAAAAAAGTTGTAACAGCATTTATGATGGCTGCACTTGGAAGCAGTCTTGTATTCAGTCAGGCAGCGATGGCAGCAGATACTACAGCAAAAACAGAAACTTCAGAAGATGCGGATAAGGATGCCACAGAATCTGAAGATAAAGATGTAGCAGAAGATGCAGATAAAGCTGATGAAGAGAAAGAAGATTTAAAGACAATTGGTGAGAAACCGGAAGAGGACACAGAGGGTGTTTTTTCTGTAAAATTGAAAAATCTTACAGGTAAAGTTATCACAGGTGTTACTGTTAAGAATGAAAAAGACGAAGAATATCCGGATAATTTCCTGAAAGAAGAAGATAAGTTCGAAGCAGATGAGGAAAGAGTTCTCTGGTTTGATCCCAATGCTAAAGATAAAGCAGATGAGGAAAACAAGGATTCTTCAGATGATGCAAAAGAGACCACAGATACTGAAGAAACAAAAACAGAAGATGTCAAAACAGATGAAAAAGCAGAAGGCGAAGATAAGGATGATGCTGAGAAGGAAATCCCGAAATATAATATTCAGTTAACTTTCGAGGATGGAACAACTGCTGAGATCCACACTTTCCCATTTGGCGATACAGAGGAAGCAGAACTTCATCTGGAAGGTGAAGTAGCATATCTGGTATTTGACAGTATCAGCCAGAAGAAAGAATACAATACTCTGGAAACAGAGAAAGCATTAGCTCCGAAGCCAACTGAGGCAGCTACACAGGCAACTTCTGAAACAACTCAGAGTTATGATAACAGTAGTGATTACAGCAATGACTATGATTACAGCAATGATTATGATTACAGCAATGACTATGATTACAGTAATGATTATGATTATGGTAATGATGATTCCGGTGATTATGATGGTTCTGATGACGGTGGTTCTGATGACGGTGGAGACGGATGTCTGGATGATGGGTTATTAAATTAATCAGATTCAGCAGTTGTAAAGGGAAAATGCATTAAAAAGTATAATAAAACAGGGCACTGCATTATCTGAGGGAATAACATAGTGCAGTGCCCTTATTATAAGTACAACTGAAGAATTGTACATATTTAGGGAGAAAGATCATGTCATTAGTTTCAAACTTGTTTTTACTGTTTGTGGCGGTGAGTGTGCTTGTTTATTATATTGTGCCGCACAAATTTCAGTGGCTGGTTTTGTTATGTTTCAGCTATATTTATTATCTGGCAGGTGGCGTCCGTTACGTGGGCTTTATCCTGTTTTCCACATTGGTTACCTGGGGGATTGCACTTGCAGTTGAAAAGGCAGAGGCAGGTGGAAGTCACAAAAGTGCAAGAAATTTTCTGGTGCTTGGATTAATATTGAATTTTGGTATGCTTGGAGTGATAAAGTATACAAATTTTATGATTGAGAACCTCAATGCTTTGTTTCATATGAATTTAAGAGGAATGGAAATCCTGCTTCCATTGGGAATATCGTTTTACACTTTCCAATCCTCCGGATATCTTCTGGATGTGTACTGGAAGAGATGTGATGCGGAGAGGAATCCTGTAAAATATGCATTGTTTGTTTCTTTCTTTCCACAGATTCTGCAGGGACCAATCGGAAGATACAGTCGTTTGGCACATCAGCTTTATGAACCTCATAAATTCGAAGGTAAGAATATTACCAGAGGCTTTGAGCGCATTCTCTGGGGATTTTTTAAGAAGATGATCCTGGCGGACTGGGCAGCAGTGTTTGTAGATGCGATTTTCGACAATCCGGATCAGTACAGCGGACTGGCAATCTTTGGCGTATTATTTTACACAGTTCAGCTATATGCAGATTTTTCCGGTGGTATGGATGTGGTAATTGGTATTGCGTCTATGTTTGGAATTGAGCTGGATGAGAACTTCAAGCGTCCGTTCTTCTCCATTTCCATTACAGATTTCTGGCACCGCTGGCACATTACTCTTGGTACCTGGATGAAGGATTATGTGTTCTATCCTGTGACATTATCCAAGTGGATGGGAAAATTTGGCAAATGGGGCAAGAAGGTATTTGGCAAAAAGACCGGACGTACATTACCAATCTGTCTGGCGAATCTGATCGTATTCTTCGTTGTTGGTGTATGGCATGGTGCTGCCTGGAAGTACATTGTATACGGTATGTACAATGGTATTATCATTGCTTTCAGCGGACTTATGGCAGAGCATTACAGAAACTGGAAAAAGAAATTCAACATCACTGGAAAAGAGAACTGGTATCATGTATTTATGATCATCCGTACTTTTATCCTTGTAAATATCAGCTGGTTTTTTGACAGAGCGGACACAGTAGGACAGGCTTTTCATATGATGAAGCTTTCTGTCACAAAGTTTGCACCGTCACAGTTACTGCTGATCCCGGCCGGTAAAGAAGGAACTGCTTTTACCCCTTATGCGCTGGCAATCCTGGCAGCAGGCTGCATCATTCTGTTTATTGTAAGTGTCCTTCAGGAACGTGGCATGAAGATAAGAGAATCACTTGCAGGACTGAGTCTGCCAATTACTGTAGCAATTTATTTTTGTCTGCTGGCATCCATCGGATTCTTTGGATCAACAGCAGTAGCGAGAGGATTTATTTATGCACAATTTTAAGAAAGTTTTAAAAACGTTCCTGGTATTGGTCGTGTGTGTGGCTCTTCTGGCAGCACTTGACCTGGCACTTTATCCATGTACATTTATGAGAAATGATGTGCATGCAGTTGTGACACAGCAGTTTGATGACATTATCGTGGGAACTTCCCATGGAAAGATGGATATTGATCCGGAGGTGATGCAGGAAGTTACCGGACGCAGTGGACATAATCTTTGCGTTGGCGGCGAGTATGGAATCGATGCGTATTATCTGACTAAACTGATCAAAGAGAAACAGAATCCGAAGAGAATTATCTATGAGGTTGACCCGGGATATTTTGTATCTGAAAAGGAAGAAGGAAATAACTACCTGCTTTTTTATCATGAGTTTCCATTTTCAAAAGCAAAGGTGGAATATTTCTGGAATTCTATTGCGAAATGTAATTTCCGTACTGTGCTTTTCCCATGGTATGAATATTCTCTCAGCTATGAATTGCCGAAAGTCAAAGATACATTTACGCAGAAAGTAACGGGTGATTATGACGTATCTCATCTGAAGAGTGATTCTCAGGAATATCATGAAAGTGGATTTATTGAGAGATATCCGGTGGATGTGACAAAGCTTAAGAAATCAGAACCTAAGCTCTATGAAGAGGGTAAGGTAAACGAAGAGAATATGGAATATCTGAAGAAGCTGATCACATTCTGCAAGGAAAATGATATAGAGTTTGTTGCAGTAACTACGCCAATTCCAATAAATACTCTGAAGGATTACAGTGACAGTTATAATGCAGCATGGAAATATTTCGGGCAGTTCTTTGAAGAACAGGGCGTAGAGTATCTTAACTTTAATACGCAGTATTTTAAGGCATTTACACATGACCTGAAAGCATATACAGATTATGACGGACATATGAATGGGGATGCTGCAAAAGAATACTCTGAAGTGCTGGCACAGGTGTTGGAGAGTGCCGGACAGAGGAAGTAATTTCAAGGCTGCAAAAAGACAGTAATAAATCAATATAAAAACCTTGTGAAGTACAGAGGGGAGGAATTACATATGAAGACAAGTATTCTGGAATATCTTGAAGAATCCGCACGGAAATATCCGGATAAGACAGCTTTTGCAGATGAACATACATCCTGCACATTTAAAGAACTGGAGCAGACTGCACGCAGAATAGGAACAGCTATTGCAAAGTATTTTACACCGAGAAATCCGGTGCCTGTATTTATGGAGAAGAGCGTAGAAACCATCGGAGTTTTCATGGGTGCTGTTTATGCAGGATGTTTTTATGTACTGATGGATACAAAACAGCCGGCGAGCAGACTTCAGCAGATTCTTGGAATTTTGGACAGTGATGTGATCGTTACATCTGAGAAATATCTGAAGGATTTGGAGAAACTGGAGTTCAAAGGAAAGGTTCTGATGGCTCCGGATCTTGCTGATGAGCAGGAGAATGAAGCTGTGCTGAATGAGATCAGAGAACAGGCATTGGATGTGGATCCGCTGTATGGAATTTTTACTTCCGGGTCAACAGGAGTTCCCAAGGGAGTTGTGGTAGGTCATCGTTCAGTGCTTGATTTTATTGATTGTTTTACAGAGCTTTTTGATATTACAGATAAAGATGTGATGGGAAATCAGGCACCCTGGGATTTTGATGTATCTGTTAAAGATATTTATTCCGGACTGAAGACAGGAGCAACTGTCCAAATTATTCCGAAGCAGCTATTCTCTTTCCCGATGAAGTTGATTGACTATCTGATCGAGAGGGAAGTGACCACGCTGGTGTGGGCGGTATCTGCGTTGTGTATTATTTCAACTTTGAACGGATTTGAATATAAAGTTCCGGATAAGATTAAGAAGATTCTTTTCTCAGGAGAGGCTATGCCTGTGAAACATCTGAATATCTGGAGAAAATATCTGCCGGATGTTATGTATGTAAATATTTATGGACCAACTGAGATCACATGTAATTGTACGTATTATATTGTAGACAGGGAGTTCCAGCCTGGAGATGTACTTCCTATGGGCAAGGCATTTCCAAATGAAAAAGTATTCCTTCTGGATGAAGAAGACAAGCTGATCACAGAGAAAAATAAAAATGGTGAACTCTGCGTAACAGGAAGTGCACTTGCACTGGGATATTACAAAAACAGAGAACAGACTGCGAAGGTTTTTGTTCAGAATCCACTGAATGACAGATATCTGGAGCCAATGTACAGAACCGGTGATCTTGCTTATTATAATGAACGTGGTGAGTTGTGCTTTGCAACACGTAAGGATTTCCAGATTAAGCATATGGGACATCGTATTGAGCTTGGAGAAATCGAGGCTGCTATGGATAAGGTTCCGGAGATTGTGAGAAGCTGCTGTATTTTTGATACAGTTAAAAGCAAAATCGTAGCTTTTTATGAAGGAGATATTGAGAGAAGACCGCTGGCAAAAGCGTTGGGGCAGTATGTACCTGCTTTTATGGTTCCGAATGTATTCCGCCAGGTGGAGAGCATGCCTCTTACAAAGAATGGAAAGATTGACAGAAAAGCTCTTACAGCTATGTATCAGGAGGAAAAGAAATGAGTTCCTATGGATTTATAAAAGAACTGATCGAGAAAGAACATACTCCAACTCCAGCTTATGTTTTTGACCTGGATAAGATGAAGGAATTTGTAAAAAAAGTGCAGAGTTGTCTTGGAGAGAGCGCACAGTTATGTTATGCTATGAAAGCAAACCCTTTTCTTACAGGACCTATGATGGATGTGGTTCCGACATTTGAAGTGTGCTCACCGGGTGAATTTCGAATTTGTGAGCGTGTTGGTGTGCCGATGGAGAGAATTGTTCTTTCGGGTGTGTATAAGAACCCTGAAGATATGGAATATGTACTTTCTACATATGGAGGAAAGGGAGTGTATACTGTAGAGTCTTTGCAGCATTTACAGATTCTGAATGAAACTGCAGTGAGACTTGGCATGAAGATTACGGTGTTGATCCGCGTGACAAGCGGAAATCAGTTTGGCGTAGATGAAGCAGATATCAGGAAAATCATTTCTGACAGAACAGATTATCCGGGGGTTGAGATAGAGGGACTTCAGTTCTATTCCGGAACTCAGAAGAAAGATCTCAGTCAGATGAAAACAGAGCTGGAGCATCTGGATGAATTTATCGGGGAGCTGAAATCTGAGAGTGGATTTGAAGCACAGGTGCTTGAGTATGGTCCGGGATTTTTTGTCCCATATTTTAAGAAGGATAAGAGCGAGGACGTGGAGAATATTCTGAGTGAGTTCAGAGCACTTCTGGAAAGTCTTAATTTCAGGGGTAAGGTTGTTCTTGAGATGGGAAGATTTCTGGCAGCAGCCTGTGGATATTATGTGACATCAATCGTGGATATGAAGGTGAATAAAGAACAGCCGTATGTGATCATGGACGGTGGTATCAATCATCTGAATTATTATGGACAGGCGATGGCAATGAAACAGCCGTACTGTACACAGCTTGATACAGAAGGAAATGAGAAGACAGGGGGAGAAGAAGAATCCTGGAATCTTTGCGGTGCACTCTGCACGGTCAGCGATGTGGTCGTAAAGCGATTTCCACTTCACAAACCGCAGCTTCATGATATACTGGTATTTGAACGGGTAGGTGCTTATTCCGTTACAGAAGGAATCTATTTATTCCTGAGCCGTCCTCTTCCGAGAATCTATTTCTGGACAGAGGGAGAGGGACTGCGCATGGTGCGGGATGGTGTACATACAGATCTTTTAAATTCAGAGAAATAAAAGACCGTGGCAATACCGAAAAATAATGGAATTGCTGAAAAAACAAAAAATAAGGAGATATGAAAAAATGGAAGAATTAATTGAATTACTGGAAGAGATCCAGCCGGATGCAGATTTTGAAAACTGTGATACTTTGATTGACGATGGAATTCTTGATTCCTTTGCAATCCTGTCTATTGTGAGTGAATTGCAAGATACTTATGACATTACTATTACACCGGCAGATATTATTCCGGAGAATTTTAACTCTGCAAAAGCACTGTGGAATATGGTGTGCAAACTGAAAGATTGATTTATACAAAGCAGACAATTGGAATTATAATCCAGTTGTCTGCTTTTCAGTTGAGAGATCAGAAATATTATTAGGCATAGCGATGGTTGTCAGTGTATTAACAATTCCTGTACATGGCGCTGAGGGATGGAATCCAGGTGTCAGATGGGATGAATGTCTGATGTGGACTGGGTGGATCGTAGAGTGTGTTTGAAACATGCTCTAAGGTGGAAATAAAAAAGTTTGTCAAATTATGAAATTAACTGTTGACAGGGACTGCTTTCAGTGTTATATTAGTTGAGCTGTCGGAAATAATTGTTCCTTAAAAAGAGACAATTTAAAGTGATTTCTGAAAGAAAAAAAGAAATTAAAAAAGTGCTTGACAACTTAAAATAAATATGTTAAAGTAATCAAGTCGCTTGAACAGAGCCGACAATCACAGATCAGAAGAACAGTTCCGAAATCCGGAAGAGTTCGAAAAACTTTGAAAAAAGTTCTTGACAAAGAAAAAGAGATGTGATAAAGTAAACAAGCTGTCGCAAGACAGACAACCTTGATAACTAAACAGTGAAACACATACGATTCTCGAAAATTCT
>NZ_JAJCGT010000034.1:0-43537 GCF_020553185.1 Blautia sp. MSK18_10
ACTCCCGGAGGACTTCTTCGCCGTACTTATCAATCATCCGTACCAGAAAATCAATGCACCGCTCAAATTCAATATTCTGTTGCATAAGCTCCTCCCGTCATTGTTTTAATCTGAGCTTATTTTACAGAACCTACCGGAAAACCACATTGAATAGAAATTGATTTTAAATTGACACAATCAATTTAAAAATATCCGCATTTTCTTGATCAGGAGTTATATCCACAGATTGGATTTTGCATTGGAAAAAATCTATCCGGTCTTTTAACAAAATAAGCATAATTTACGGCGGGCAACTTGCCCGCCGTTATATTCAACTATTCGTCAAATAAATATATGCATCTTCCAAAGTGATATCATTATCCAGGACACAATTCTCATTTGGCTTTCCTTTGCTTAATACTTTCATATGAATTCCATTTTCTACATACTGCTTAGATGATATAGAATAATTGGCTTCTAACAAACGGGCTTCTTCTGCATTTTGTACCGTACAATTCCAAACACAGCCCTTTGCATTTTCCAGCAACCCACTCACGCTTCCAGAATATAAAAAACTTCCCTTTTTCATAATGGCAAGCTGTGTACAGGTTGCTGCTAAATCTTCTACTACATGAGTGGAAAACAGCACAGTTCTATCCTTTGAAAAATCAACCAAAAGATTGCGGATCCTGATTCTTTCTTCCGGATCTAACCCGGTGGTAGGTTCATCAATAATCAAAAAATCCGGATTATTAAGAAGTGCCTGTATGAGTCCGACACGTCTCTTCATACCACCAGATAATTGCCGCATTTTTTTATCCTGATGCTCTGTAAGAGAAGTCTTTTCCAGATAATAGGTAATTCTTTGTTCGAGGTCATTTCTGGCTACTCCTGACAGTCCCCCCATATATACAAGACATTCTTTCACCGTAAGATTCGGATATAAGTCGATTTCCTGTGGAAGATAACCAATCTTTTTCTGTATTTTCTCATAATTTCCCTCGTTATACAGAATTCCATCAAGGGAAACCATTCCTTCCGTTTGTTTTAAAACAGTTGTAAGAACCCTCATCAAAGTGGTTTTTCCGGCACCATTCTCACCCAAAAGTCCGTAAATTCCCTTAGGTATTTCAAGAGATGCCTTATTTACTGCAACTACACCATTTTTAAATCTAACTGTTAAATCATTTATTCTAATACTCATAATCTATCCTCTTTTCTTTAAAGTCATTGGTAATACTGCAAATAAAAACAGCCCCGCTATAAAAGACACAAGCGTTCCATAAATCCAACTCTCGGACATTAATTGAGTAGGTTCACAAAAGCTGAAAGAAAACAATCCCAGATTTCCGAAAAATGAACTTCCCGCTTTTGATATAAGTCCAATGACAATTCCAAATAAACATCCAATACCTGCCCACATATTTCGAAGCAATGTACACAAAATCACAGAGCATATACTCCAAAGCCAGATAGTTCCAAACATTGCAATGAAATATAAAAGAAATATCTGAATACCCGAAATGCCTTCGTTTACACTGCCCGGTTTTTGCCAGTAAAACAAAACATATCCAACACAAGAAAGTATTAATAAATATAATATTTGAACGCCCACTCTCTGCGATATTACTTTTAACTGCTTTTTTTGATCATACAAATGAAATACATCGGCACGCTTACTTTTTACTTCCATCAAATATGTGTCACTACAAAAAATAATTGTTAAAAATGCTATTGGAGACTGAATTGCTGAACCGATTTCTTCATAGTATATAATCGGATGAATAACACACAATATCAGTATAAATGCACATGAATAAAAAATCTTATATAACGACAGGCAGTTTTTTAGTTCCGTTTTCAATGAACCCTCCTCCTTTTCCAGATTGTAACAGAAATACATACTAATATAACTGATGAAATTACAAGAATAATCTGATTTATGTTTGACATTTTGGCTGCATGTGTTTCAAAAAATCTGCCAGGGAATCGCACCATAATAGAGAACGGTCTCATATAATAAATATCATTCTTCATGGTCAGCATATTTGAATATATAATGTGCAAAAACAAGATTGGTGCTGCCGGAAGCGGATTTTTAAATATTACTGCTGTAATTGTATAGACACAACATATCATCAAAATATTCGGAATAATATAGATCAGAGAATTCACGCAAAAATCAATTGGTGTTACTGGAAAGCCCGATTCTAAAGACGTTTTCAAACACAGCATAAAGAATATAACATTCAAAATCACTAATACTCCCAGCATACTAATGAATCCGCTTATTACTTTCCCACATATATATTGGACTGCCGTAACAGGCTTTGTATGTAATAATTCATAGGTACTTTTTCGTGTATCCTGAATAAATAAAAATGATAGCAAGACTGTTGCAAAAAAGGCCATATGCAATCCTGCAAAATCCGTAAATTTTTTGGCAAAGTACCAGGAAAAAGAATGTTCGGATAATTTCCGCTCGATATAATGATTGATTTCTTCTGCTGTCCCCTTATGAATTTCAAGGTCCTCATAAGCATATATTGCATTATAATAGCCATATTGGGATTCCAAAAACTCAGAAGCAGTCTTTACATCCATATTCTGAATTTCTTTCATTACATGATCTGCTTCCTGCCTGCTAAATCCAAAACCATTTTTGGAGGTGTCCATTAGCGTCTCTTTGATCGTATCTTCCCACTCCCTTCTTCTTTCTTTATCATCAGATGTGGGAATGTACCCATCCATGACATCAGCATCTTCCAATGCTACGTCATTTTGTGTGATCTGTTCATTCTGTTTGATATAATGAATTTGCAAATACGATGACAGACATTGATACATACTGGTAACTATAATAATCAAGCCAATCCACAAAACAGGGTTCTTTAAATAATCAAGTATACTTCTTTTTATGATTGTTTTCATTGTATCTCTTCCTTTCTTTATTTCTTTAACGACATCATACAAATCAATTCTCAATAAATTCACAACAAAAAAGACTAAAACCACTTTATTTGTGATTTCAGCCTTATAAAGTATTTTTATTCAGCTTTGAAAAGAGCTTCTACATGAGCACCGCCCTGTCTGACATTATATATTTTCAAATTTCCTCCATGCTTTTCACAGAAAATACGAGAAATATACATACCAAGACCAAAATGCTTTAAATCATCTTGTAGATTCTTATGATAAAATGGCTCTGTTACTTTTTCCTCAGTATCCACGAATCCTATTCCATCATCTTCAACAGAAATTATAAGAAAACCATCCTTTTTCTTTATTTGCAAAGCAATACTTTTTTGTGCATATCGAACCGCATTTTCCAGTAAGTTGTCTGTCACTTCCATGACAAGTTCCTCATCCACTTTCACAATGTTTTGTTCCTGCGCTCTTTCTACCTTACATAATTTACTTTCCTTCTTGGACAGCATGGCAGCTTCTGCCTCAATCTTTTTTTCCAGTTCCGATAATTCTATCTCTGAGCATTGCAGTTCCCTCTGTTCTAAATGGGACATTTTTCTCATGTTTTCCGTAAAATGCTCTATACGGTCAATCTGATACATGCCTGTTTGTAAGATATCAATAACATCCTCTGTTTTTATACTCTCAGCAGAAACAAACTCTAAGAGCATTTCCTGATACCCACGCAATATGGAAAGTGGAGAACGTATATCA
Organism: Blautia sp. MSK18_10; assembly: GCF_020553185.1. NCBI lineage: Bacteria > Bacillati > Bacillota > Clostridia > Lachnospirales > Lachnospiraceae > Blautia > Blautia sp. MSK18_10. Next base: position 3,661 of record NZ_JAJCGT010000034.1, read on the forward strand.
TGTGCAATTGCATTCCGCAAAGCCTTCTCGTCATCAATCATTCGCCACATCTTTCTGTTGTTATCTGCTAAAGCACTTCGCATCATTTCAAATTCTTTACACAAAGTTCCCATCTCATCTTTATTTTCATAGGACACATGAAAATCCAGTTCATTATCCGCAATCATTTGCGAGGCATCTTTTAGTTCCTGTAGAGGTGTCTTTAACTTATTTTTATAAAAAAAGAATACCGCAGCAACACTCCCAACAATCGAAAAAATCAGTACCGAATATGTTTCCATAAAGTCACACATTTCCGAAAGATGATAGTCCAAACGATTCATCTGCGATTGATTAGGTCTTGATATCTCAATCTCGTATTTCTTTCCATATTGCTGAAACACGTCCGTATAATCTGCATAATCAATATATTTTTCCCATATTTTATTCTGCATATTTCTTGCAAAATGAACTGTAAATCCAGATAACAGAAATGCTGCCGTTAAGCTGATCACAAAATAAAGCAGAATTGTTTTTTTCAGTGACAAGTTTCTTATTTTTTCCATCGGTATCCAATCCCCCATACAGTTTCTATGTATTCTTTTTCTGAATAATCCGCTATTTTTTTCCTTATACGCCGTACTAACTCCGTTATCGTTCTACTGTCCCCTTCCGCATCATATCCACAGACTTGTTCATATATACGTTCTTTATCAAACACCTGCCCCGGATGCATGGATAAGAATTCTATAATCTGATATTCAATTTTTGTGAACTCCATCCTGTGTCCGGCTATAGCTACTATTTTTTCAGAATAATCAATCAGCATTTCATCCATGAAACGGTATTCCGTTTTTTGTTGATGCCTTTCTTCTCTCTTTATGTTTGTAACAATCCTCGCTTCCAACTCCCGAAGACTAAATGGTTTCGTAATATAATCATCCCCACCTGAAAGCAACCCATTAATTTTATCATCTTCGTCAACTCTTGCTGTCAGAAATAAAATTGGACATAACACTTTACTGCGTATCAGACGACATACTTCAATCCCATCCATGCGTGGCATATTGATATCCAATAAAATAATATCCGGTTTCATTTTTATTTTATTTAATGCTTCCATTCCATCTGTAGCCGTAATAGTTTCATATTGTTTCATATTAAAATAACTACAAAGCATTTTCACCAATTCTTTATCATCATCAACAACTAAAATCTTGTATTTCATCCAAACCACCTCCAGTATCCATATTATACGATAAAAAACAATGAAATCACAACAAGAGTACATGAAGAACGTAAGCACAATATATCTTTTTTCTCAATTCCTGCTCAATTTCCCCTCAATGTCTTTTACCTCCGATCTTCGTATGCTTATCTCACAGCAGAGCAGTACCACAACGGTACGACCTGCTGAATCAATCAATACGAAAACGGAGGTATTTTTTATGCAAGAACTCAGAAACACAAAAATCATTGCTGTAGATCATGGCTACGGCAATATGAAAACAGCAAACACCGTCACCCCAACCGGCATCAAAGCCTATGAAACTGAACCAATCTTCACCGGGAATATTCTGGAATACAACGGCATTTACTACCGGATCGGCAAAGGACACAAAGAATTTATCCCGGATAAAGCTATGGACGAAGAATATTATCTTCTGACACTAATGGCTATGTAAAAAAAGAGAAAGCCAGTATTTTTAATCCCATCCAGCATATAAAATTGAATCAGCAGCTTACCACTGTTACCGAAGAAATTGAAGAACTGAAATCAAGGAAAGAGCAGCTAATCTTCCAGGCAGAATGCTCTACCGATAAAGATATGACGAATCTATCCAAGAAATACGACCAGATGAATAACAATCTTGATATCCTAGATTCTCAGGACATCTCGCTCAAAAAACAGCTTGAAAAAGATGCTGCCGCTTTCCGGGAAGAAAAATTTCGTCCTGAACCTGAACAGTATACAGAATTGCTGGACACCAGAATCCAGATACGTCCTGATTTTCGGGATAAGCTGATCGAACAGCTCAAAGGTACTTTCGGTAAATATTATGACTATCACCGACGTGATATTGCAGCCAATGAGGTGGATTATCTCAATGCGGAAGATCCTGATGTTTTCTCTCATCGTGCATGGGAACTTGAATATCAGAGAAAACAAGAAATGCGGCGAAATCAGCCTGCTCGAACTAAGAAAAAGTCATATGATATGGAATTGTAACCGTCTTTGAATAGATAATATGTTCTTACAAATCTCTTGTTCAAAAATGAGTTTTTCCCAAAAAAGCGTATGGATTTAAAACTTCCATACGCCTTTTTATATTCTACTCTTCAAATTATCTAAAAGTTGACTAAAAATATATCACCGTTCATACGATGCAATAATTTCTTTGCTATCTGCTGTTTTATAATCAATTGTTCCCAAATTACCAATCAAGTCAAATGTCATATCTGCATTAACCTGCAATTCATCTTCAAGTTTGGCTGCAGACGGCTCATCTTTTAGAAAAACTGTTAATCCATAAGGCTCTGTTTCAGACTGTATCTCTATACTGTCATATGAGTATCCCGCCGGATACTCTTGACCACTTACAATATTTATAACATTTGAAGAATCTCCTACATAATCTGTCTTATACTGCGATAAATCAGGAATTTCGTACAGTTTTTCTTTTTTTCCACACGCCGAAATCAACATTATTGACATGGCGATTAACATAATTGCAAGTACTTTTTTCTTCATAGAAACACCTCCCGAAAGCTTTATTCAACACTTTTCGATTTGAGTAAAAGGCCAAGGGACTTTAATGTCCCTTATGCTTTTCTCTTTTCTTTCGCTGTTTCAGTTCAAACATTCGCTGCTCTTCTGCCTCTTTTTTCTTGCGTCTTTTCTCTTTGCGTTCCTGCTTGTTCTGTTCCTGTTGTAATTTCAACGCCTGTTGCGATTTTGTACCAATGCCTATTTCCAGCATCTGCTTCTTTGCTTCCCGCTGCATCCGTTTCGGATTTCTTTTGATATCCTTTACAACAGTTTCAACAACCGGACTGAATTTCAAACTGAAATAGCACTTTTGAATATATTCCTGTACTTCATAATCTTTTGGCTCTGCACCAAATGTTACCTTTGCCACAGATAGTTTACCATCTTCGATGCGTTCAAAGATTCCCACCCAAAACGGCTCTTCAAAAAATACTGTCAGCTTTCCATTTACTTTGTCCATAAGAATCCCTCCTAAAAATGATTGAACAAAGAATGGACAACCCGGAGGGGCAGGTTACTTACCCTATTTATATAGGACGGCCGGGCTACCTACCGGCTCTGGTACATCAAAGATGTACGTTGCGTTTTTATCTTTGCTTTTATAATCAAGCCATATGGCACGATTAACTTAATTCTGAAACTTCTAAGTTACTTTTTATGCTAAATAGCGAAACCATCACCTTTTGAGAAAAGGTTTATACTCCACTTAGGGAGATATCATTTAACTCACCATTTAAAAATCAATATCGGTATACTTATTTTTCAACTTGTAAAATGCTATTATTACGCTTGTATAATATTGCATCATCCAATCATACCATATTTCTTTGCTATAATCGTTCTTTTGATCTGCACGATTATGGCGAATATTATAACCATTAACTATACCAAAAATCAACTTATCATGTTCATTTTTAGGAACTTCATACTCAGCATTTAAAGTATCTTTTACTTCTTCACGTTCACTTTCCAAAATATCGGCAAGAATATTAATAGCTTTCTTTTTCTGTTCCAAATTGGCATCAAAACGATAATACATTTCTGTGGCTGTTGCTAATTGCTCATATACTGAATCGGGTAAATCAGAACCGTCATATTCTAACTGTTCACGCAACGCACCGTTAGGTATTTGCATTATAAATCCATTTGTCGGTTCAAGATAATATCCCTCTTTATATGCACGTAAGATATTATTAATTTGTTCAGCAAATTCTTCCTTTTGTGCTTCATTTTCAAACTGATCTATTTCATAGTTATAAACACCAATATGGTCGTATAAAATCTCAATCACTGAAAACAATGTCTGCTCATCATATTCTTCAAGATATTGCCAAATTGGCCAAACCTCTTTATCCTGTAAGCATGTTGCAAAATACACTTCCGGTGATGGCAACAAACTTGGTGGTAAAATCTGCTCCGAATCCTGCGTATAAGGAATTTGCCTCCACACTCCTCTTGTAGCCACTTCAAAATACTCTTTATCACAAAAATATTTATATACCTGTCCGAAATACTGTAATAACTCATCAAAATCTATCTGTAGTTGCTTTGTAAGTAAACCATGTCTTTCTGCGTAATATTTTTTCATATTTTTCTGTTCTCCTTATGTCAACTAAAAATTGCCTTGTTCATTTTTAATACTATTTTCCATTAATCTAATCAAATCATCAATGAATGCATTACAGATTTCCCCAAAGTCATAAGTCTTATATTCGCAGGCAAATTGATTTGCAATTACATTTCTTAATTCATCAACTTTCCTCATTTCTGTCCGTTCAATCTAATAGTATTATTTTACCATATCACTTGTTTTTTTACCATCTTCAAAAGAGCAATAGCAAAAAAGCTGATCAAGAATCATAACCTTCCAATATTTTCTCTCTCTGCATCTGTTCCATGTAAATAGATTGCTTTCCGGCACGCGAAAAAATTGTTTGTAGAAACGGTAAAAAGCTCCCGAAGGAGCTTTCCACGCTTTAAATATACACTAATTCTTTTAACACAATCTCTTCTGCTACATTTCGGATATTATTTACAGCCCTGACCCATTCCATCTGGTCACAAGCTTTCATTTCTTCCGTAATGCCTTCCTTTTCCATCATCTGACGCACTAGAATGTCCATTCTCTCCTGTGCTTCATCGTCCACAGCATTCAGATGTTCTGTCAATCTGTCTTCCAACATATACAGTGAATACATTGCCGGACGATACTCTTTCAGATATGTTTTCCGCATCATTCCATATTTCCCATAATGCGGTTCTTCATCTGTACTGACAAGATTCGGATAGTAAATTCCGTCTGCGCCAAGTGTGTAGGTTCCACCCATTTTTCAAATGTACTTTTCATGTGTTATTCCTCCTTGAAATCAGCGATGTCCTTAGATCATCGCATAATATTTCAGGGCAGCCTTGATAGCATCTTCTTTCTCTTTCGGGCATTGTGGAACTCTTGCATTTTCTGATTTTGGAAGATTATAGTTTTCTCCCACTTCAATTCCACATTTGCGTTTTACCTGAGAAATATATAAACTTGAAACCTTCAAGCCAGATTCTTTCAGCACATAATCCTTGATTTCCTGATAGGTTGCTTTCAACTCGGCACTGGTGGCATCCAGCTCATCCAGGTCTAAGTCGATCTCTATCGTGTCATCTGGCTTCTGTTGGGACAAAAGAACAACCGTCTCCACATGAACAGTCATCCCAAATTGATCAACCGGGCATACTTTTCTAAGCTCATATCCCCTCTCACACAGATACTTCAGATCCCTTGCCAACGTCGCACTGTCGCAACTTACATACACAATCCTATCCGGGTTCATCTCGACCATGGTCTCCAGCAGGGTTTCATCACAGCCTTTTCTTGGCGGATCTACGACGATGACATCTGCATAAACGCCATTTTTCTTATACTCTCTTGGCAGCACTTCTTCTGCCTTACCCACAAAGAACTCTGTATTCTCCAGGCCATTAAGTTTCGCATTTTCTTTCGCATTCTCTATAGCTGCAGGAACAATTTCCACACCACGGACAAATTTTGCTTTCTGTGCCAGGAACAGGGAAATGGTTCCGATCCCACAGTAGAGATCCCATACTGTCTCTTCCCCATGAAGATCTGCGTATTCCAGTGCCTTTGCATAAAGCTTCTGGGTCTGCATAGGATTTACCTGATAGAAAGACAGAGGAGAAATCTGATAGGAAATATCTCCGATCCTGTCTGTGATATATTCCTGACCCCAGAGCAGACGGATTTCCTCACCAAGGATTACATTGCTATGTTTCTTATTTACATTGATGGTGATGCTTGTCATTCCCGGAATCTCACACAGAGATTTTACAAGCTGTTCCTCTTTCGGAATCTTATTTCCGTTCAGGATCAGACAGACCATCACTTCTTTTGTGAAGTATCCGTAACGGATCAGGACATGGCGCACCAGCCCTTTGCCTGTTGCTTCATTATATGGTTCAATCCCGTATTTCTCCATATGTGCGATTACACAGTCCAGAACTTCTTTATTCTCAGCTACACCAAGTGCACAGTCACGGTTTTCGATAATGTTGTGGGTTCTTCCCGCATAGAAACCTGTAACGATTTTTCCCTCTTTATTTCTGCCTACAGGAAACTGTGCCTTATTTCTGTAATGAAAAAGTTCATCCATGCCAATGATCGGCTCCATGGGGATATCTGTAAAGCCACCGATACGTTCCAGATGTCCCTTCACCTTATTTGTCTTAAATACAAGCTGCTGATCATAGGAAAGTGCCTGAAGCTGGCATCCGCCACACTGGCGGGCAAATTCGCACTTGGGCTCAACTCTGTACGGAGATGGCTTCAGCACCTCCATAAGACGTCCGTAACCATAATTTTTCTTTGCTTTTATAATTTTGGCTGTTACTGTATCTCCGATCACTGCGTCCTTGACAAAAACGGTGAAGCCATCGGCTTTTCCGATACCTTCACCGTCAATTCCGCAATCTTCTATCTCTAACGTAACAAGATCGTTCTTACGAAATTCCATAAAGATTACACCTCATCTGTTCTTCTTAAGTTGGATTCAAACAATTTATTATATCCAAGCCATTCTTTTTTGCTCTTGTTTGCTGCAAAAATCTCTGTGATGGTTTCCATTCTTGCATCTGTATTATCTGCAAGATTGAGGGCTACGGCCTCCACCAGTGCAGGTTTTTTCGGGGAACCATATTCCAGTTCTCCATGGTGGGACAGGATACAATGGATCAGTTCATTCTTAAGCACCTCCGGAAATTCCGGTATCTGGCGCGCAAGATCATTGATCATCTGCGCTCCCATATAAATATGTCCCAGAAGCTGACCTTCATCTGTATAATCATTTAACGGAAATGCAGATAATTCTTTTGTCTTTCCGATATCATGAAGAAGTGATGCTGTGATCAGTAAATCCCTGTTGATGACCGGGTATGCCTTTGACATATAATCGCAGAGTCTGGTCACTCCCAGAGTATGCTCCATCAGACCGCCGATAAATCCGTGATGTACTGTCTTCGCTGCAGAATGTCCTTCAAACGCTTTCACAAAAGCTTCATCTTCCACAAATAATTTCTTCAGAAGTGCAGACAGATAAGTATTCTCCACACTGTCAATAAATGCTCTCAGCTGGCTGTACATATCATCTGTGCTGTTCTCACTTACAGGAAGATAATCTGCCGGGTCATATTCATCTTCGGCAGCCTTGCGCACACGCTTGATATTCAACTGCATAGCCCCTGCAAAGCTGGTCACATCTCCCACAACATCAATATAATCCAGGGCATCGAAATCATCAATTCCCAGCGAATTTGGATCCCAGATCTTGCCATCCATGATTCCGGTTTTATCCTGGAGGATAATATTCTCATAGGGTTTTCCATTCTTCGTTACCGCAGACTGTTTCTGCTTGCACAGATAAATCCCATTAATTCTGTCTCCCTCATGTAACTCATTTAAAAAACGCATAAAGCCTGCCTCTCTATCCTTTATTTTTAGTATTATAACAATTCCACAAGAAAGAATCCCGCTTGCAGGATTCTCCGCCTGTCACTATCTCTCTCCAACTGTTACCTTATAATCTTTCTCCGCATACTCACCATCGGAATTTTTGCGAAGAACCGTTATGGTAAGATTTTCTCCCTGCTTTTTTGTCTGAAGATATGTATAATAAGACTGCATACTCTCTGTGGGAGTTCCATCAATCTTACTTATGATATCTCCACACTGTATCCCTGCCTTCATCGCAGGAGATTCTTCTTGTGTACGCTCCACGTAAAGTCCCTGATCAATTCCCAGTTTTCTACATTGTGCCTGAGTTATCTCTGTTCCATAAATACCTGTATATCTGATTGTCTCTTTGTTAGCCAAATGTTCTACCAACGGAAGAATCTGCGAAATGGAAACTGCATGAATATTATCTCCATCGTTTTCATTCTTCTTCAGTATCATACCTGCCACATTTCCGTCAGAATCAAGCAGCACACCACTTCCATCTTCATTCCCCTGCACATCTGTAGCCAACACATTATACTCCGTATCCGCTACCGATAGTTTTTCAGAAACAGAAGTGATCATTCCATAAACCACCGCATCACTGTCACCGGCAGGACTTCCGATAGCAATTACTATATCGCTCTGTCCCAGTTTCTTTGTGTCTGTCAGATCAGATACCACGATACCTTCTCTTGTACTGTCATTGAGAAGATTTTTTCTCACAGTTGCAACTGCAAATCCGGAATCTGCATCTCCCCTGCATATCTCTCCCTGCACTGTCGAACCATCTGCAAAAGTCACCTGCAGTTCCTGCAGATTTTCCAGTTCTTCCTCATAGGTCAGGATATAAAATTGCGTCTCTGTTTCAAGAAAGACAAGACCTTCCGTATCTTCCTGCTGCAAATAAGAATTATTCAGCAAATCCTCATCCTTTGAAATTCCTCTCACGTTTACAAGAGATTTTCGGGATTTTTGGGAAACTTTCAGCACTTCCCTATACATCTCCTGACGCATTGCCAGAAGACTCTTCTCCTCTTTTTCAGAAACTGAAGCAACAGATTCCCTCTCTGTTGCCTGTTCTTCAGATATCGTCTCCGCTACATCCGATCCTGTCAGTTCGATTTTCTGCTGTGTATTCTCTTCTCTATCCGCCATAACCGGAAACACACTGGCAAAGGTTACGGCTGCGCAACCTCCAAACAAAACGCCACATCCTGCTATCATAAGCAGCCTGCGCAACAGACTGCCATTCTCTTTTGGCTGTTTTTTTACCGTTTCTTTTATAAACTGATATTCCTGTGTGTCCATTTTGTTTTTTTTCATACCTGATTCTCCTGCCGCACTCCATTCAGGATAACTGCCCAGTGTCATACAAAACAGCAATCTGCCAAACAGTTACCATTCAGGTTCAATATCGCTTGTATTCAAACAAATTATATCGTAACAATCTACACATTATTTTAACAAAAAGATATGAATTTTTTATGAATATACTATAAGTAATTTCCCACAGTACAAAAAAGAAGCTCCTACTGAAACACTTATCGTATCAGCGAAACACTGCAACTCAGGTTATTATGATGACACAAAAAAACGGCTTAAATGCACATATAATAGCATTCAAACCGTTTCTTATGCGGAAGATGGGACTTGAACCCACACGAGCGCAATGCTCACAAGATCCTTAGTCTTGCTCGTCTGCCAGTTCCGACACTTCCGCATATCGCATTTCTGTTATAAGTTTTACTTATTGTTGCGACAATTGGTACTATACCAAAAACTATATAAACTGTCAATAGCTTTTTTGAATTTTTTTTATTTTTTTGTAAAAACTATCATTTTTATGTATTTCTATCCTTTTTGCTTTCCATAGATTCCAAAATCATATATAATAGGAAAAGTATTTGTAACTGCTTATTTCACAGTAAGTTACTGTTCACTCCGTTCACAGTAACTTAGCCAAAATTCATTCCAGATTGCCTGCGGCAATGGAATTTTGGCTTGTATGTCTCGGGATTTTGGCATATTCATGCCAAAACACCTCGCGGGATAGTGATGTGTGAACAGTAACCACCGTTACACAGTTACAATTATTTTTTAGAATTGCTATAATCCCGGAGTACATTTCCATAACAGAAAATGCTATAATATCAGGGACAGCAAATTATAAAGATATCTATCAGGAGATTTAAACAGACAATGAATCAGAAAGCATATAAAGCACTTGAATATTATAAAATCATCAATATGCTGACAGACAAGGCTTCCTCTTCCATGGGAAAAGAAATCTGCCGGAAGCTGGAGCCATCCACAGATATTGATGAAATCCGACATATGCAGACTCAGACCAGAGATGCACTTACCCGTCTTTTCCAGAAAGGAAATATTTCCTTTGGCAGCGTCAAAGATGTGCGTGGTTCTCTGAAACGTCTGGAAATCGGAAGTTCTCTGGGGATTGGTGAACTTCTTGCCATCTGCAGCCTTCTTGAGAACACCAATCGTGTCAAAGCTTATTCCAGAAGTGAGCGCGGTGATTCTCTCCCGGACTCTCTGGACGGGATGTTCGAGGCACTGGAACCACTGACTCCTCTTACAACAGAGATCCGCAGATGCATCCTCTCAGAAGATGAGATCAGTGATGATGCAAGCAGCAACCTCCGCCAGATTCGAAGAAACATGAAGATTACCGGAGACAGGATCCATACACAGCTCTCCTCTCTTGTAAACGGAAGTGCCCGCAATTATCTGCAGGATTCCGTTATTACCATGAGAAACGGACGCTACTGCATTCCGGTCAAGGCAGAATACAAAGGACAGGTTCCGGGTATGGTACACGATCAGTCCTCCACAGGTTCTACTTTATTTATCGAACCTATGGCAATCGTAAAACTAAATAATGACATCCGCGAGCTGGAACTGGAAGAACAAAAAGAGATTGAAGTGATCCTTTCCACTCTGAGCCAGCAAACTGCAGAACAGACCGACTCTATCCGCGCAGATCTTAATATCATGGTACAGCTTGACGTTATTTTTGCCAGAGCATCCCTTGCCATGGATATGAATGCAACAGAACCAATCTTCAATGATGAAGGACGCATCCGTCTGAAACAGGCACGCCACCCTCTCATTGATAAGAAGAAAGCTGTTCCCATTGATATCCGTCTCGGCGATGATTTCGACTTGCTTGTTATCACCGGTCCGAACACCGGTGGTAAAACTGTATCTTTAAAGACTGTCGGACTTCTCACTCTCATGGGCCAGTCCGGTCTTCATATTCCCACACTGGACCGCTCAGAGCTTGCACTGTTTGAAGAAGTTTATGCTGATATCGGTGATGAACAGAGTATTGAACAGTCATTAAGTACATTCTCCTCACATATGACCAACGTGGTTTCTTTCCTGAAAAAGGCCAACCGTCACTCTCTTGTCCTTTTCGATGAGCTTGGTGCAGGTACAGATCCGACAGAGGGTGCTGCCCTTGCCATTGCGATCCTTTCCCATCTTCATGAACAGGGAATCCGCACTATGGCAACCACCCATTACAGTGAGCTGAAGGTATATGCACTCTCCACCTCAGGTGTAGAAAATGCCTGCTGCGAATTTGACGTGGAAACGCTCCGCCCGACCTACCGCCTGCTGATCGGTGTTCCCGGGAAAAGTAATGCATTCGCCATTTCTTCCAAGCTTGGACTTCCGGACTATATCATCGATAAGGCCAAAGAACAGATCAGTGAACAGGATGAGTCTTTCGAAGATGTTCTCAGTTCCCTGGAAAGCAGCCGTATAACTATTGAAAATGAACGCCGCGAGATTGAACAGTATAAACAGGAAATTGCCTCTCTGAAATCCGAAATGGAATCCAAGCAGGAGAAGTTGAACGAGCAGCGAGACCGCATCATCCGTCAGGCCAATGAGGAAGCTCATGCAGTTCTCCGCGAAGCCAAGGAATATGCAGACCAGACTATGAAGATGTTCCACAAATTCCAGAAAGACCATGTGGATCTCTCTGCTGTGGAAAAAGAACGCCAGAATCTGCGCAAACATATGAATAAAGCAGAGAAAGGCATGACTCAGAAAACTGCTGCAAAGAAACCGAAGAAGGAACTCACAGCCAAAGATATCTCCCTCGGAGATGCAGTTAAGGTTCTCAGCATGAATCTTAAGGGGACTGTCAGCAGCCGTCCGGACAACAAAGGTTTCCTCTTCGTTCAGATGGGTATCATCCGTTCCAAGGTTCACATCTCTGATCTGGAACTGATCGATGAAGCAGAGATCACCACACCAACCATGCAGCGTACAGGTGCAGGTAAAATCCGCATGTCAAAAGCAGCCCATGTATCCACAGAAATCAACCTGCTTGGCAAAACGGTAGATGAAGCAGTTGCAGAGCTTGACAAATATCTGGATGATGCTTATATCGCTCATCTGAAATCTGTCCGTATTGTTCATGGTAAAGGAACCGGTGCTCTGAGAAAAGGTGTACACAATTATCTGAAGCGCCAGAAGCATGTGGAATCCTTCCGCCTTGGAGAATTCGGCGAAGGAGATGCAGGTGTTACTATTGTAGAATTTAAGAAATAGGAGGGACCGCCATGGTTTCCAAACAGAAAATCCTTATTGTTGATGATGATAACAATATCGCAGAGCTTATTGCCCTGTATCTTACCAAAGAATGCTTCGAGACAAAAATCGTAAATGACGGAGAAGAAGCGTTAAGGGAATTTGCCTCCTTCCGCCCGGATCTGATCATTCTGGATCTGATGCTTCCGGGAATTGACGGTTATCAGGTATGTCGTGAAATCCGACATACCTCTGATGTTCCCATCATTATGCTTTCAGCAAAAGGCGAAACCTTTGACAAGGTTCTCGGACTTGAACTGGGTGCAGATGACTATATGATCAAACCCTTTGATTCCAAGGAACTGGTTGCCCGTGTACGTGCTGTCCTGCGCCGTTTCCAAGTTAAACAGCCATCGCCTTCTTCCAGTGAAAAATGTGTTACTTACCCGGATCTGACCGTTAATCTGACAAACTATGCAGTCACATACATGGGTCGTCAGGTTGATATGCCGCCAAAGGAACTGGAACTTCTCTATTTCCTTGCAGCATCACCAAACCAGGTATTTACCCGTGAACAGCTTCTGGATCACATCTGGGGTTATGAATACATCGGTGATACTCGTACTGTAGACGTTCATATCAAACGTCTTCGTGAAAAGATCAAAGACAATCCTCACTGGTCCATTGCCACCGTATGGGGAATCGGATACAAATTTGAGGTAAAAAATCCATGAAACAGCATCATCTTTCCACAAAATTCCTGAGATTTTATATTCTCATCGGGATTTTGGGATTTTTCCTCATAACCCTCGGCGGTTCTTATATGGTAGAAAAGCATCTGGAACACTCTTTAAGTGCCGCACTCTATACAGAAGCGCACAATATTGCATCTAACGAAGCAGTTAAAAGCAATATCTCTTCCAGTACAGTAGATACTCTTCAGGAACACTTATGTGCAATTTCCGATTTTCAGGATGCTGTATTGTGGATCATCAACAGTAATGGTGAAATCATTGTAAGTACACAGAAAAATATTGACGTCCGGGATCCAATCCCACTGGAAGAATTCGATGCTTCCAAATGGGGAAGCAACTATTATCAGATTGGAGAGTTTTATGGTTTCTTTAAAACAGATCATTTGAGTGTTATTGCCCCGATCACCTCTGATATGGAAACCAAAGGTTACGTGGCAATCCATTATTCGATGACAAACCTTTATCAGAGCCGAAGCAGTATTCTTTTTATCATGCAGGTAATCTTTCTCCTGTGCTATGCAGCCACCAGTCTTCTGCTCTGGGTTTACAGCCACTACATACGTAAGCCCCTGGCCAGGATCATGAAAGGTGCCAGTGAATATGCAGGAGGTAATCTTGCATATAAAATAGACGTTACTTCTGATGATGAAATGGGATATCTTGCCAAAACTCTGAATTATATGTCCGATGAACTGAACAAAAACGGAGAATACCAGCGTAAATTCATTGCAAATGTCTCTCATGATTTCCGTTCTCCTCTTACCTCCATCAAGGGATATGTCAATGCCATACTGGACGGTACCATCCCATATGAAATGCAGGAACGGTATCTGAAAATCATCGCTTTTGAATCTGAACGTCTTGAAAAACTCACCCGCAGTCTTCTGACTCTGAATGAACTGGATATGAAAAAACGGATGATGCACATCCAGCGTTTTGATATCAATGATACCATCAAAAACACAGCAGCTACATTTGAAGGCATCTGCACCAGCCACCAGATCCGCCTGGAGCTGCTTCTCTCCGGACATGAACTTTATGTCAGAGCTGATATGGAACAGATTCAGCAGGTCCTTTACAACCTTCTTGATAATGCCATTAAATTCAGCAATGATAATTCTTCTGTTCAGATTGAAACAACTGTAAAAAGTGGTAAGGTCTTTGTTTCTGTAAAAGATCACGGAACCGGCATTCCCAAAGAAAGTCTGGGCAAAATCTGGGATCGTTTCTACAAGATTGATGCTTCCCGCGGAAAGGACCGTAAAGGCACCGGACTCGGACTCTCTATAGTCAAAGAGATCATCAATGCACATAACCAGAATATTGATGTGATCAGTACAGAAGGTGTGGGAACCGAATTTATCTTTACTCTGGAGAAAACGAAATAAATTTCTTTCACTTGAAAAATATTGTCTTAAATATACCTGTAACAACCCTCTTACCTGGAGCGTGTCTGAGAGGACTGCTATAAAAAATACCGTAACAAAAGTATATATCATTTACTTTTATTACGGTATTTTTTTATTCTATGGCAATCCTCGTAAATAATGCATTTAAGACATTTCACCCACCTTAACTAAACGGTGTTCTCAGCATTCTGTCTTCATTTACGAGATAGATTCCTCTCGGTGTGATCCTGATTTCAGGAATCACAGGAAGTGCCATAAATGACAGGGTAATAAACGGATCAAATCCTTCTTTCACTCCCATCTCATGGGCCTTCGGAATCATTTTTGCAAGTGCTTCGTTTACACTCTCGTAGCCGGCATCGCTCATCAGTCCCATGACAGGAAGTGGTAAGGTTCCATAAATCTCTCCATTGCATACCAGAGTATAACCACCTTGCGTCCGCATCATTTCTTTTACAGCAATAGCCATATCACGATCATTATCTCCTACTACAATAATATTGTGGGAATCATGAGAAACACTGGAAGCAATGGCTCCGCCGCGGATTCCATAGCCTTTTATAATGCCCACTCCCATCTTGCCCGTATTCTTATGACGCTCAATCACTGCAATCTTCTGATATTCCCCGTCCGGAGCAAAATATTTCTCACCATCCGATTCTATCCATGGAACCTCTTCCAGAACATCCCTTGTCACAATCTGTTTCTCAAGCATCTGAATCACTCTTGCCTTTGTTCCCGGATGTTTCAGTTTCAGACGTTCCTCACTGAAACCTGATACATGAACTGTATTTTTCAGATATGGAGGACATGGTTTCAATTCTGCTTTCTCATCTTTAATGATCTTCTTACCACAATGATATACATCTACAACATTCAGATCTGCCACATTATCCAGAATAACAAAATCTGCCTGTCTTCCGGGTGCAATCATTCCAAGTCTGTATAAACCATAGCATCTTGCAGGCTGAATCGTCGCCATCTGCAGTGCTTTCTCAACCGGGAGTCCAAGCTGTACAGCCCGCTTCACATTATAATTGATATGCCCCTCTTTACGGATTTCTTCAATATGCTTATCATCAGTACAGAAGCAGAAACCTGACGTATCTGTATGGTGTTCCACAATCCCCTTCACAATAGCATCCAGATTTCTTGCAGCACTTCCCTCACGTATCAATACCTGCATTCCATTTCTTGCCTCAGCCATTGCATACTCATAATCCACACACTCATGATCTGTGTTAATTCCGCCAAGTACATATGCAGCCAGATCCCCAGGTGCCAGAAACGGTGCATGGCCATCCTTCACTCTGTCCTGAAACAGCTGGAGCTTTTCATGCATGGCAACACTTCCGTTAATCACAGAAGGCGCATCCATCACTTCACCAAGTCCCAGAATCCTCGGATGTTCCAGATATCCCTTCATCTTTCCTGCTGTAAGAATACACCCGTTATCATCCACATGGGTCGCCGGAACACAGGAAGGCATCATCACATATACATTCGCCGGTGCATTTTCTGTCTGATCCAGGATATAATCAATTCCATCCGTACCGGATACATTTGCAGACTCATGAGGATCTACAATAAATGTTGTAGTTCCACACTGTGCAGCCTGCCGGACCAGCTCACCCGGCGTCACCAGAGTAGATTCCAGATGCAGATGACTGTCGATAAATCCCGGACAGATTACTTTTCCTTCCAGATCAATCTCTGTCTCTCCTTCATATGTACCGACTCCGATCACAATTCCATCTGCAACAGCCACATCACCATCAATAAATTCTCCCGTACCAGAGCTGAACACACGCCCATTTTTAAACACCAACTCAGCCTTCTCAATACCTCTTGCCATCTGCGAATACCTGCGATACATCTCAAGTTCCATAAAAAAACCTCCCTTCGCTCCCTTGAAAGCCCTCCTGCGCCACACATTCATTATTACAGTAAAGCTTCCAATATATTATCATATTTACTTGTTTTTTCAGACTTTTTATTGTCCCAATCATTTTTTTCTATATATTTCATTATATATTATCATCTGTCTTTTTAATTTGCAACCTGTTTTTTCTTTACCAAAGCAACTTTCCATCAACTTTTAACGGCTTTACAAAAAGGCTGCCGGATATCTCCTGCAGCCTTTTCATATCACTTACATCTCTATATTTACATCATATAATCTTTGATCACATCATGATCTCTGAGTACTTTCTCGACCACAGTTCCCTTAACAGCTTTCAAAAGCGGTTTCTTCAGCATATCCAGTGGTCCCGGAAGTTCGATCTCCAGTGGAGATTTTCCATCCATCAGCTTCACACTGCTATCCAGTAATTCTCTGATATCATAAACACTGCCCCATACTTCCGGCACACCTCTGTCAACACCAAGAAGTCCATATACAGCCTCCATAGCAGTTCTTACGGAATATTCAGTAGTAAATACAGTATCTCTTGGTGTATCGGCAAACTGTCCAAGGAATGCGAAGTTTACACAGCCATCCGGAATAACATCAGGTCTGTCACCCTTTGTTCTCGGCATAAAGAATGCTGTAATATAAGGCATCATGGTCGGTACACAAACTGCACTGTTCTCAGCCATGTCTTCAATCTGGTCAACCGGAACGCCAAGATGATAGAGCCACTCTTCTGTGATTTCCTTACCTGTACACTCCTTCATAGGCTTCTTGATATAATCACCAGGTACATCTGTAAACAGACCATATACCCATACACAAACCTTGTCTTTATCCTGATCCTTGAACTGTCCCTGTCTGTTGATTGTCCAGCTTAATAACCAGCTAGAATCCTGACAGCTTACAATACCGCCTGTAACAACCTTGCCTGTTCTCGGATCACGTTTGCAGATATCTGTAATATAAGGAATGATCTTATCATCCAGAGTAGTCACTGTTGCTGACTCCCAATTTGTCTTAGCAATATCAGAACAGAATTTCTCAGGATGTCCGAAGGACGGATCCTGTTTTGCAATATTTTTCCAGAGGCTCCAGCATCCGCTTGTACGAACTTCTGCGTCTCCATTCGGTGCATGGTTTTGATCGCCGTAGATGGTTCCCTCTGTACAGCTTCCGTTTGTCACAAATACAAGATCATTCTCTGTAAGAACAATTCCCTTTTCTACGCCATTCACCTTACACTCGATTGCTTTTGCGATCTTCTTATTACCTTCAAACTCAAAGAGTACGTTTGTAACCTCTGTATTGAACTGGAATTCAACGCCTGCTTCTTCCAGATATTTCTGCATTGGCAGAATCAGGGATTCATACTGATTGTATTTAGTAAATTTCAGGGCGCTGAAATCCGGAAGTCCGGAAATGTGATGGATAAATCTCTGGAAGTACAGTTTCATTTCCAGTGCACTGTGCCAGTTCTCAAATGCGAACATGGTTCTCCAGTATAACCAGAATGTGGAATCAAATACTTCATCGTCAAATACATCTTCAATTGTCTTGTCATAAAGATCTTCATCCTTTGTCATGAACAGCTTCATGATCTCCATGCAGCCCTTCTGGCTCAGATTGAATTTACCGTCTGTATGAGCATCCTTGCCTCTCTCTTTTGTTGCACGACAGAGAGAATAGTTGGGGTCTTCCTTATTCAGCCAGTAATATTCATCAAGTACAGATACACCAGGTGTTTCAATGGATGGAATACTTCTGAAAAGATCCCATAAGCACTCGAAATGGTTTTCCATCTCACGTCCCCCACGCATCACATATCCACGACTCGGATCAAAGATACCGTCACATGCTCCGCCTGCAATATCCATTGCTTCCAAAATGTGGATATTCTTTCCGGGCATCTGTCCGTCACGTACAAGGAAACAGGCTGCTGCAAGAGAAGCCAGTCCGCTTCCTACGATATAAGCATGTTTATCATCTACGCCTTCCGGCTTTCTTGGACGTGCAAATGCTTCATAGTTACCGTTTGTATAATAAATTCCCTTACTGTTTTTCTCATATTTTCCACGTTCTGTATTGCGATATTCACTTGTATTATGAAGTGCGTCATAATCTTCTTTTTTCTTTGTCTCAGCTGTTTTATACTTCTTTCCTGCTGCCACTGCTGCCACGCCTGCTCCAACTGCCAATGCGGATACAAGTCCCAAACCTTTATTTTTACTCATAATACACATCCACCTTTCTTGATTTCTTCTTTAGAAGTTCTTTCAGATTCGTTATCCTGAATGCTTTTTACTCTCTGCTTTACCCATTTCCCGGCAACTCTTTTGCCTGCCGGAAATCTCTTGATCTCCCGTCAAGACATCTTCATGACTTTTACATTCTTATCTGTATGTTTCCCATATCATAAGCATTTCATCCGTCTGAATGATTTGTTTGTTGCTATGGCTGTATATTAACAGTTAAAATATGATTCTACAATTTACAAAAGCCGCCGAATGATAAGTTTTTTATCACCCTGCGGCTTTTGTAAAGAATTTTTATATGATTATTTTTCCATATTATTTTTCTGAAAGTTATGAATGGATGTAGTCACTGTATCGTGAAGCGTCAGATCCATCATTCTTACCAGATCTTCAATATTTTCTTTCATTCCTTCCCTGATCCACTCAAGCATGATTCCCACAAAACCATATTTATAGAAGTCTGCAATAAATTTCTTATCCTCTTCTGTGATATTCAGACCCTTGCTTTTTTCTTCCACCACACCCACGATCAAATCATAGGTTAATTTAAAAAGATAATTTTCTATCCGCTCCCTGTCCACATTTCTGTAAACATTCATAATAAACGGTTTATTTTCCAGCACTGCCTCAAATATCTGGGTCAACCCTTCTGTCCAGGACTCAGAAGTCTTTTTGCCCTGAAGGGCTTTTGTCCCATCTTCCACACAGGACCATTCAACCAGATCATAAATATCCTTGAAATGATAATAAAAAGCCATGCGGCTTATTCCACAGTCTGTGGTAATATCTGTTATCGTGATCTTGTCCAGAGGTTTCTTCAGAAGAAGCCGTTTCAGGGATTCTTCCAGAGCTGCTTTTGTGGTATTTGGCATATAACTCCTCCAGTCTGCTTACTGTGATTATTTCCAGTCGTAGTTTCTCAGGTGTCCTTCCAGATTCATGTGGTCAAAATTATTCTGGCGCAGTGCCTCGTACAGAACAATTGCTACGGAATTGCTCAGGTTCAGAGAACGGATATCTCCGATCATAGGGATCCTTACGCAGGTTTCCTGATTATTGACCAGAATGTCCTCCGGGATTCCTGCGCTCTCTTTTCCAAACATAATGTAGCAGTCTTCTTCATAATGAACATCAGTATAAGTCTGAGGCGCTTTTGTTGTTGCATAGTAAATCTTTGCACCGGGATTCTTCTCCAGAAATTCTTCAAAGTCCAGATATGTAGTTACATCCAGATCTTTCCAGTAATCCATTCCTGCTCTCTTTAAGGCTTTCTCACTTAAGGAAAATCCCAGAGGCTCGATAAGATGGAGTCTGGTTCCTGTTGCCACACAGGTACGGCCGATATTTCCTGTGTTTGCAGGAATCTCCGGCTCGTGAAGTACAATATTTAATTTTGCCATTTTGTTTTTATTCCTCTTGTTATTAATCGTCTGTCTTTTCTTAGAAAATTGTCTCTTAAGTTTCCTGCAGTTACTCTTTGAGAAGTTGCTGCAGTTCATCCTCTGCCGGACGTTCCAGATAGCGGGCACTGCCGCCACTGTAGAGAAGCCGGTCATTGCCGCTGTTAGTCTGACCGATGACCTCTGCCATAAATCCCTCATTGCGAAGTCTCTGTACCAGTGCTTCACCTCCGCGGATTCCAATCAACACTGCTCCATCTGCCTGAAGCTTATATGGATTCAGGTCAAAAATCTCGCACACTTCTATGGTCTCCTGACGAATCGGTACCTTACGGAAATCTGCTTCCAGTCCTACTTCTGAAGCTTCTGCCATCTTCCAGAGCGCACTTAAAAAGCCGCCCTCACCCATAGCATATAATGCGTTGGCATCTGCCTCCTGCGCAATTTTCCAGACAATACTGCCGGCTCCATAAGCATCCCAAAGTGAAACGCAATTCTGAATAAAACCGGCAGAGAATCTCTCTGCCAGTTTGTCCTTTTTATTTTTTGCTATTACAGAGGTTCCTTTCAAAGCCACCGGGCATGCCACTACCAGTTCATCTCCCGGTTTCAGGCATCCGGTTATTTCTGCCCTCAGAGCCTCCATTGCCGCCTGTCCCAGTCTCATTCTTTTCCTCCGAAAATTTATTATACGATCAGAGACAGAACTGTCGGCACTACCATTGCCAGTACCAGAATGATTGCAATAATTGCTGTGATCACTTTACGGTTCTTTGGATTAAACATTCCCATTTCTCTTCACCTCTTTAATCTCTGTTCAGGTTCTCAAACACATCTTTCGTCACATCTGTCACATGAGCATTGTTAGTCAGCGGATCACGGTCTGCATAGTTAAACAGCAGCACTGTTCCATCTGCAAATACTTCCACATGTGCATTCTTTGCCACTTTTTCCCGTTTTCTGAAGTCCCATATCTGTCTCTCAAAAGGCTTCTGATCTCTGGCAAAGCCAGGACGGCTTTTCAGGTTTTCTCTCAGATAGAGATCATATACCATCTGGTCTTTTACCTGATCCATGGAAATCTCCGGCACATCCTCCAGAAATTCCAGCAGGATCTCATATCTTCGCATTCTTGTATGAGAAACATCACCATAGCCCTTTTCCATGTAAAAGCTGCCCAGTCTCTCATAAATTGAGAAAACATCTGGGAAAAATTTTTCCAGATATTCAAGTGTATTCTGGAATTGTCCACTATTATAATACACTTCCACCATATTTTCCACAGTTTTCAGCTTCAAAACGTGGTCATAATCCAGCCACTTCGTGGAAAGTACCTCATAAGGCTCCTGTGTTTTGTATACAATACCATATTCCCTGCACATCTCCATCATATGGGAACCCTTTAACACCTTCAAAAAGCCCAGCTGAAGCTGCTGTGGTTTCAACGCATAGACATCATTAAAGGAATGCCGGAAGCTGTCGTAATCTTCATAGGGAAGTCCTGCGATCAGGTCCAGATGCTGATGGATATTTCCAAAGCTGTGGATTCTGTCAACAATTCCTTTCAGTTTTTCAAAATTCATAGTTCTGTGAATTGCCTTAATCGTATCCGGATTTGTTGACTGTACTCCAATCTCCAGCTGAATCAAGCCCGGACGCATAGTGGACATTTCCTGCAGTTCCTCTTCTCTTAACAGATCTGCTGAAATCTCAAAATGGAAGTTTGTCACACCATTATCGTGTTCATTAATATACTTCCAGATTGCCATTGCATGGTCATGTTTACAGTTAAAGGTACGGTCTACAAACTTTACCTGCGGAACCTTATTGTCTATAAAAAACTGCAGCTCTTTCTTTACGGTCTCTGTATCTCTGAAACGCAGTTTCTTATCAATGGAAGAAAGACAGTAACTGCAGGAGAAAGGACATCCTCTGCTGCTTTCATAATAAATGATCCTGTTCTTAAACTCAGACAGATCTTTGTAAATGAACGGAATACTGCTTAAGTCCATGATCTGGCGCCATCCATTATGTATGATCTGATCTCCGTCTCTGTAACAGATTCCTGTCATATCTTTCAGATCCTGCGGATTTTTTTCCACATAATATCCGGCAAGTTCTTTAAATGTTTCTTCACCTTCCCCGACCATAACACCTTTAAATTCTGAGTTTTCTGTCAGGAATTTCTCCGCATCATAAGAAACTTCCGGACCGCCGGCCCAGAAGTCGGCGCCCGGAAGAATCTTTATCAGATCTGCCATCAGTTCTTTTACAAAAGAAAGGTTCCAGATATAACAGGACACGCATACCACATCAGGATGCTCCAGGTAAATATCACGCATGATATCATCTTTCTGCTGGTTGATGGTATATTCCTTTAATACAATATGATCTGCGTAATCAGATGCATATGCCTGCAGATCATAAACAGCAAGATTAGAATGAATATATTTTGCATTGCATGCCACTAATAAAATCTTCATAAATCTTTAGCCTTCCAGTGCACTCTTCAGCTCTTCTTTGGAAGTAAGACCTACGAAGCGTTTCACTTCCGCACCGTCTTTAAACAGGATCAGTGTCGGAATGCTGACTACACGAAACTGCTGTGCAAGTGCCATATTCTGATCTACGTCTACTTTTCCTACTGCGTATCCCTCTTCTGCCAGTTCTTCTACAACCGGACCCTGACGCATACATGGTCCACACCATGTTGCCCAGAAATCTATAAGAACCGGTCTCTCAGATTTTAATACTTCTGTTTCAAAATTTGCTGTTGTAATCTCTTTTGCCATGATTTATATCTCCTTTGCTTATTCTTTATAAAAATTTGCAATGTAAGTTCTCTGGTTTTATAATATCAACACTATAACCCTGTTAAATTTTCAGTTTTTATTTTAGATTTTTATTTTAAAGATCTTACATACTTCCCTGCATTAATACCTGCCTGTGCTCCCTCATATACAGCTTTCGCCACCTGAAGAAGTCCGCCTGTACAGTCACCTGCCGCATAGAGTCCCGGGATGGTTGTTTCCATATTTTCGTTAACTTTAATGTTGCCTTTTTCCGTAAGTTCAGCTCCCATCTGGCGGGCAATCTCAGTACTGCCTGCAGTTCCCATTGCAATAAATACACCCTCTGCAGGACAGAAATCATTTGCCTGCTGACCTACTCCTGCCTTTATTTCCTCTGCCTGCACATCAGGTTCAAGACGGATTCCGGATACCAGATCATCGCCCTCTACAGACTGGATCTTCATTGTGTTTACACTGATATTTTCTTCAGGTGTAAATTCCGGTTCTTCACCGTTTGTATAAATGGTTACTGTAGAAGCAGTATTAGACAATTCCTTTGCTTCATGCATGGCGAAATCACCGTTTCCCAGAACTGCTACATCCTTGCCTCTGTAAAAGAAAGCATCGCAGATTGCACAGTAACTGACACCTTTTCCCTCAAATTCTTTAACACCCGGGATCTTCGGTGCAGCGCGCTTACTTCCTGTTGCAAGAATCAGACTCTGAGTCTCGAATTCACCTTCTGTAGTTTTTACCACAAAAGTATCAAACCCGCCGACTCCCAGAACCTGTGCATCCAATATTCGTACGCCCAGTGCTTTCGCCTGAGCGATTCCTGTATCATATAATTTCTGACCGGACAGCGGATGTTCCAGTCCGTAATAGTTTTCTATTTTCTCTGCTTTTTCCAAAGCACCGATCCCATTGTTGATCACCAGGGGATCCAGATTTCCACGAACTGCATAAAGCGCAGCGGAAATTCCTGCAGGTCCGGCACCTATGATTATCACTTTTTCCAAATTCTGTCACCTGCTCTCTGTTATTGTTTTCAATATACTGTGATATATCATCGTTACTGTTCACTCTGTTCTCAGTAACTTATTATCAGCTATTGTTACTATACTACGTTTTCTGAAAAAAATCCATGATTTTATTTGGATAATTTTGGTATAATTTGGTTAAATAAGTTTCTCGATTCAGCGACATAATAAATAAAAGCGAAGTGCTGTTCACTCATGAACCATGCATTTCGCTTTTATACATTATTTTGTATGATTTATTTATCCAACCAGAGGATATTTGTCTGTAAGTTCTTTGACGATTGCCTTTGCCTTTTCCTGGCTGCCTTCTTCTTTTAAGGTCATAGCAATTGCTTCTGCGATCTTATCCATATCTTCCGGTTTCATGCCTCGTGAAGTAACTGCTGCTGTTCCGAGACGTACACCGCTTGTAACAAATGGAGACTGGGGATCATTTGGAATTGCATTCTTATTGCAGGTAATGTTTACTTCATCAAGAAGATTCTCCATCTGCTTGCCTGTAACGCCCAGATTTCTGAGGTCTACAAGCATCAGATGATTGTCTGTGCCACCGGAAACGATATCAATTCCTCTCTTCTGAAGCCCTTTGCAAAGTGCCTGCGCATTCTCAACGATCATCTTTGCATAATCCTTAAACTCCGGCTGAAGCGCTTCTTTGAAACATACTGCCTTGGCAGCGATCACGTGCATCAGAGGACCACCCTGGATTCCCGGAAATACTGCTTTATTAAAGTTAAATTTCTTTGCATTCTCTGCGCTGCTTAAGATCAGGCCGCCTCTTGGTCCACGCAGAGTTTTGTGTGTGGTTGTAGTCACAACGTCTGCATAAGGAATCGGGCTTGGATGCTGTCCTCCTGCTACCAGACCGGCGATATGAGCCATATCTACCATCAGATAAGCTCCAACTTCATCTGCGATCTCACGGAATTTCTTAAAATCAATGATTCTGGCATAGGCACTTGCACCTGCTACGATCAGCTTTGGTTTATTCTCAATTGCGATTCTTCTAACTTCTTCATAATCGATCACACCGTCATCATTTACTCCATAATATACCGGCTTGAAGTAGGTTCCGGACATATTTGCAGGACTTCCATGTGTCAGATGTCCACCATGATCCAGATTCATACCCATTACAGTATCTCCCGGCTGCAGCATTGCAAAAAAGACTGCCATGTTTGCCTGTGCTCCGGAGTGCGGCTGTACATTTGCATATTCACATCCGAATAATTCTTTCGCACGTTCGATTGCAAGAGCTTCCACCTCATCCACGCAGGAACATCCGCCGTAAAATCTCTTCCCCGGATATCCCTCCGCATATTTATTAGTAAGAGGGCTTCCCATTGCTGCCATAACTGCTTTACTTACCCAGTTCTCTGAAGCGATCAGCTCAATATGGGAATTCTGGCGTGCAAGCTCCGCCTCGATCAGATCTGCGATATCCTTGTCTGTCTTTGCTACGTCGTCGATTGAATACATCTTCGTGCTCCTCCTTTGTTATACGCTCAGTAATTATTCCGATTATAACCAATTCTATCCATCATGTCAATCACCAAAAGACATTTGTCCGTGTACCAAAATATTTTATGTATAAATCCGTATACTACAGATTATACAGATTAATTTGCGTCAAGCGGATATTCGCAATCTCCACAGGGGACTTACTTGATTCGGTTAAACAGCAAAAACTGTGCTGTTTTTTCCATCAGATAGAAACTTATTTCTATTTTACTTATTATAATTTTGCCCTATAGTTAAAATGATTATAGTTTTTTAAGGAGGTTCTTTTTATGCTTCAAAATACATATCACAATCCGCTTCTTCCCGGTTTTTATCCTGACCCTTCTATCTGCCGGGTAGGAGATGATTATTATATGGTTACTTCTTCATTCGTTTATTATCCGGGACTGCCGATTTTCCACAGTAAGGATCTGGTTCACTGGGAACAGGTTGGTCATGGAATCCACAGACCTGAGCAGCTTGACTATAAAAACTGCGAAACTTCTGAAGGATTATGGGCACCAAGTATCCGTTATCATAACGGAACTTATTACATCATTAACACTTTCGTATCTGCAGGACGTGAAGCAGACCGTGACAATTATATTATTACAGCAAAAAATCCTGCCGGCCCGTGGAGTAATCCGATTGTTGTAAAAGGTGCAGACGGCATCGACTCCAGTCTTTTCTTTGATGATGACGGTTCTCTGTGGTATGTAGGCAACTACATCAGTCCTGACTGCCTTTATGAAGGACATCATGGTATCTATCTAAACGAACTTGATCCGGAAACCTTCCAGTTCAAGGGACCTCGTTACATTATCTGGGATGGTGTAAAAACACGCAGTAAATGGATTGAGGCTCCGCATATTTACAAGAAGGACGGATGGTATTATCTCCTTGTTGCAGAGGGTGGTACTTTCGTAAATCACAGTGTACAGATGGCCCGCTGCCGTATAATTCAGGGAGATTACGAAATCTGCCCGAGAAATCCGATTGTTAGTCACAGACACATGCCTCTGTTGAACCCGATTTCTGTTACAGGACATGCTGATATCGTAGAAACTCAGAATGGTGAATGGTGGATGGTCCTTCTGGCTGTGCGTCCATATGAAGGAGGACATTATAATCTTGGCCGCGAGACTTTTATGGTTCCAATTATATGGGCCGAGGACGGATGGCCTATGGTTGATAACGAAACAGGACTTGTCCAGACAGAAGACCGTCTTCCGGATCTACCTAAGACCATTTATCCATTAATGCCTGAATCTGATAACTTCGAATGTGATACTCTGCAGATGCAGTGGAATACCATTCATCCGCCAGTTAAACAAATTTATTCTCTGACAGACCGCTTCGGATATCTGCGTCTGTATACAAGAAAAGAAGTTCTGAACGAAATCTGTCTTCCTTCTTTCATAGGACGCAGACAGCGTCACAAAGTATTCCTGGCAAAAACAGCTATGGAATTTACTCCTGCAAACGAGAATGAAGAGGCCGGAATTGCTCTTGTACAGGATGACCGTTTCCATTATCTTATGGTATTAGTTCAGAAAGACGGAAAGCCATTCCTTCAGGCTTACCAAACAGAAAATGGTACAAAATCTTTGCTTGCAGAAACTGAGATCAAAGATGTAAAACGCCTCTACCTCAGTGTTCAGGGTAATACTACTGATTATGACTTCTATTACGGATACACAGATCAGGAAATGCTCCCGCTTGTCAGAGGGCTGGATGCTTCTCTGTTAAGTTCTGTAGTAAATAACGGATTTACCGGAACATACATCGGTATGTATACAAGTTCCAACCATCAGCCAAGTACTAATTATGCTGACTTTGACTGGTTCAACTATCAGGGAGAATAATCACTGTTTACAATTAACAAAGCTATAAAAAATTTAAAATATAACCCAAAAACGGATTGCCGTTCAACGTGAACCCGCAATCCGTTTTTGCTGTTTGCAATATCTATATTTCTTTAATCAATCAGATAAAATCATCCGCTTCGCTACGTAGCTCTACACCGAATAACTGCTTCGCAGTTTATCAGAAGGAGCTTACTTGATTCGGTTAAAAAGCTTTTTTGATCTGTTTTACCAGTGCATCCACATCTTCCGCTTTCACAAGAAATCTCTCGGTTCCATTGATTTCCAGACTATCATAAGTATCATCATATGCAAAATATTTCAGAGTTATTTCCGGAGCTTCTTCTGTGCTTCTGTGGAATGTTACAGTCAGCACTTCTTCCTTATCTGCTGCATCTTTTGTTTCTTCAACTTCCGAATCAAGCATTATACTTTGAAGCGCCTGATACAATTCAGTAAATTTCTCCTTCTTTACAGTTTTCTTTCCGAATTTATAATCGCTGCCATCCAGCTTCATGGTATAGGTTTTCTTTCCAATGCTCATATCCACACTGTCAAGTGTATCAATATTTACCAATGCCGGAATTTTCAGAATCAGATTAAACGGTTTCAGCTCCAGAAGACTGTTCACCGACTCTTTTGAAAGCATATAAACAGCCTCTTCGTATCCTTTTACACATGCATAATAGTCACCATTCTCATCTGTATTTCCGATAAGGATCGTTGCTGTTGCATCTGCATCCTGCGTTTCTTTTGCTGTGTCATCGTTAACTGTATTTACAAAATCTACTGTAAAATATGTCTTTGTATTATCCAGTCCGGTATCTGTATTTGCTGCATCGACGCCGTTGCTGAGATCAAAAGCAGCCAGCACTCCAAACATTTCATACATATTCTCTGTGTTTACTGTTGCAGTCTCATCATACGGATTGGTAATTTCCCAGTAGTCGAAATCCATCTTATAATCTGCCGGTTCCTGTTTGATCTGAAATACTTCTTCGCCGTCCTTTACAATGGAAAATCTGCGAATGGAATAGGCAGACATTCTTGGATGTTCTACAGTTTTTAAATCTGTATTTTCTGTTTTATCATCTGTCTGATCAGCAATTTCTTCTTCCACAGCTGCATCTTCTGCTTTTGGCTCTTCTGCAGTCTCAGAGTTTTGTTCTGCTTCATCTGCCCATACAGGACAGGATATAACTGCTGTGCCTGCTGCACCGGCAGTAAACATGGCTGTCATTCCAAGAAGTAATATTTTTTTAATTTTGTTTTTCATGTCTGTGTTCCTCCTGTCCATATATAATATGGTTTTTATTTTATGTTACTTTTCGCAATTGAAACAGAATACTTACTCCGTTCGGTTAAAGTGCAATTTCTACCTCAGCAGGCTTATGTCCTGTCAGTTCTGCACTTCTTGTATCCGGCTGGGATACTCCTGCAAATAAACGGAAATGTTTTCCTGCGATGTAACGATTTCCATCTTCATCAACTATATTCATTGCTTTATTAGAAATTGTAAATTCTACAGATTTCTCTTCTCCCGCTTTCAGAGATACTCTCTTAAATCCGCAGAGACTGTAGTTACGAACTGCAAGCGGAGAATCAAGGTCTTTGATATACACCTGAACAACTTCATCTGTATCTACTGTTCCATTGTTCTTAACAGTTGCTTTTAACATGATATCGGACTCTGCTGATACTTCACCGACAACCTCTGCTTCTGTTACGCAGGTATCACTGTATGTAAGTCCGTATCCAAATGGATAAAGTGCCTCTTTTTCCATATAACGGTAAGTTCTGTTCTTCATAGAGTAATCTGTAAATTCCGGCATTCCTTCCAGGTCTTTATAGAAGGTTATCGGAAGTTTTCCTGATGGAGATTCTTTTCCGAAGAGAAGATCTGCTATTGCACGTCCGCCTCTTGCTCCCGGATACCATGCAAGAAGGATTCCATTACAGTTATCCTGCGCATAATTCAGGTCAATCGCACTTCCTGCCATCAGAACTACGATGGTAGGTTTTCCTACTGCTGTTACTTTCTCGATCAATTCTTCCTGTACTTTCGGAAGATGAAGATCAACTTTGTCCCCGGATGCATCACTGTTTCCGGTATCTCCTTCTTCTCCCTCCAGAGTCTCATTAAGACCTACGCAGAGTATGACTACATCGCTGTTTTCCGCTGTAATTACTGCCTCAGAAATTCTGTCCTGATCCCATGCCAGATTTTCAACTTTGTCTTTATATAAATCACATCCCTGAGAGTAAAGGATCCTTACATCGTCACCTGCTTCTTCACGGATTCCTTCAAGAACAGTAATATATTCTGAAGATGTTCCATGATAATTTCCAATAAGAGCTGCACGGCTATCTGCATTCGGGCCGATGACACCAATAGTATTTACTTTTGTTTTATCAATCGGAAGAACTCCATCATTCTTCAGAAGTACGCAGCTCTTTCTTGCCATCTTAAGAGCTTCATCAATGTGCTCTTTGCACTCTACCACACTATACGGTATCTTATCATATTCACTTCCGTCAAACAGGCCCAGCAGATATCTGGTTGTCAGCAGTCTTACTGCGGATTCTGTAATTTTCTCTTCTGTTACCAGTCCATCCTGATAAGCTCCCATCATATGAAGATAGGTATTTCCACAGTTCAGGTCACAGCCTGCATTTAATGCCATAGCAGCGGACTGTCTTGGTGTGGAAGTTACCATGTGATGTTCATGAAAGTCACGGATTGCCCAGCAGTCAGAAGTATAATGACCTTCGAATTTCCATTTTCCTCTCAGGACATCTTCCATAAGATATTTATGTGCACAGCAGGGTTCTCCGTTTGTCCTGTTATAAGCACCCATTACAGCCTCAACATCCGCTTCTGTTACAAGCGCTTCAAAAGCCGGAAGATATGTTTCCCACATATCCTTCATGCTTGCCTGTGCATCAAATTCATGTCTGAGCGATTCCGGACCGCTGTGCACTGCATAATGCTTTGCACATGCTGCCGCTTTCATTACAGGTCCGTCACCCTGGATTCCTTCTACGAATTTCACGCCAAGTCTGGACGTCAGATATGGATCCTCACCATAGGTTTCATGCCCTCTGCCCCATCTCGGATCTCTGAAAATGTTTACATTGGGGGACCAGAAAGTAAGACCCTTGTAAATATCTCTGTCTTCTTTTGCAGAATATGCATTGTATTTTGCTCTTCCCTCAGTTGCAATGATGTCGCCAACTTTTTTCATCTCTTCATCGTCAAATACTGCAGCCATCGCAATTGCCTGCGGGAACATGGTTGCCACACCTGCTCTGGCTACTCCATGCAGTGCTTCATTCCAGTAATTATATGCCGGAACACCCAGTCTTTTCACGGGAGCAGCATCGTATTTTAACTGGGAAGCCTTCTCCAGAAGCGTCATCTGTGATACCAGTTTTTCTGCTTTTTTTCTTGCTTCTGCTCTTTCTTTTCTGTGATCTTTCATTTCAGATCCTCCTGTTTATATAATTTGATAATTATTCAGCAGGTATTAACAAAGCCTCAGCACAGCCCGCTACTCCTGCATTATGTATTCTGCATTTCTTCTCTGTATTTCGTCGGAGATTTTCCTGTATGTTTCTTAAATGCCAGTGAGAAATAATTCGTATCTCTGTATCCTACCATCATAGCAATCTTTCCAGTCTTGATGCTGGTAGTTTCCAGAAGGCTCTTCGCCTTCTCAATCCTCTTTCTAACAATGTATTCATTACATCCTTCACCTGTAATCCGCTTAAATAATCTGGAGAAATAATTCGGTGTGATATAGAGACTTTCCGCAATGCTGGAAACCGAAATATCCTCTGCAAGATGCTCATCTATATAGTGTCTGGCATTGGAAATGGTATAATGTACATCCTCTTCATCATTTTCAATGAGCTGCTCAATAAACATTCTCGTAATCTCACAGGCCTCTTCTTTTCCTGCTGATGACAGACTCTTGGAGAGTGCATCCAACTTTCCTTCTTCCACCTCACACGATACTTCCATGTAGGAAAAAATCAGAGTGGAGGCAATCTCGAAACAACATCTGCGCACAGCAGAAGGGGAAAGATTATAGGATTCTGTTGCCTTAGTAAAGGTATTAAATGCCTTTAGTACATAATCTGGAGTTCCTATATTGGAAATCATGATATTTCGCAGTTCTGCATAGATTTCCCAGAAGATTTTCTTCTTGTTCTGAGCCCCCATCGTCTGTATAATGTCCTGAATATTCTTTTTTTCATGTTCCAGAAGATATCTGGCATCATTGTAGGAAATTGCCAGATTTTCAAATCCTTGCACAGCACTTCCAACCGTAATCTTTGGTTTATATTCAAATTCATCCTTCAGCACATCCGACAATTCTTCAATCTGTTCCAGAACGCTGTCGTCATCATCCTTTTCAAAACAGACAATCGCAATCGTACCGTCATCATCTACAAATGTGATTCCTCTGTTTTGGGAATCCACCATGCTCATGCAGACATTTTTAACAGTCATTGCACGGAATTTTCCGTCATTCTGCTGTTCTGTATACATTCCCTGTTCCAGAAGAATCAGGCTCATTTTCTGCTTAATATCAAACTGAAAATCTTTCTGGAGAATATACAACTGCATCTCTTTATCTGCTTTTGTATGCACCAAATTTCTCATGCACTGCTCCAGTCTCATCTGCACTACAGAGCCTTGAGAGCGCCACACTCTGGCCTGATTCTGCTCTTTGTTTTCCTGCTCTTTCAGTTCTTTTATCTGCTTTTCTATCGCATTGAAAAGATCATCTTCATCAATCGGTTTCAGGAAGAAATCCTGCACCTGAAGCCGCAGGCTCTCTCTTGCATACTCAAAATTATCAAAGCCTGTAAGCACGATCACACGCAGTTCAGGTACTGATTCTCTGGCCGCTTTAATCAGTTCCAGTCCTGTCATTTCTGTCATCTGGATATCTGTAACCATAATTTCAGGACTTTCTTCTTTAAGAATCTTCAAAGCCTCGTTTCCTGACGCAGCAGTAAATACGTCATCTACTCCCAGTTTCTTCCAGTCTATTGCATTTTTCATCCCCATGCGTATCATCTTTTCGTCATCAACAATCAGTACTCTATACACACGTCCACTCGCCTCCTGCTGTGTTCTTTTTGATTTCTGTCTGATATGGCAGATGGATCACGACAGTTACTCCACCCGAATCATTCTTCTGGTAATTAAGACCATATCCCTCCCCAAAAAGAAGTTCAATCCTCTTGTTTACGTTTCGCACTCCATATCCAAAGGAATCCTCGTATCTGGAGAGCTGTTCATTCATTTCATCTATCTGTTCCTGACTCATTCCTGTGCCTGTATCTGATACCTTTATGATAACTTCATCCTCATTTTTATATGCTGTAAGATAAAGTGTACCTGTTTTTCCCTCTTTTACTTTCATTCCATGATAAATGGAATTCTCTACCAGTGGCTGCAGGGTCAGCTTCGGTATCAGGCTTTCTTCCACCTGAGATTCTACAACAATCTCACTTCCGATAATGTTGTCGTATCTCATGTTCTGGATAATCATATAATTCCTGATGTGCTCTACTTCTTCTCTGATTGTGATCACATCATGCCCTTTGCTGAGACAGATCCTGTAATATTTCGCCAGCGCCTTTACCATTGTGGAAATCTCTTTATTTCCTTCGGCAATCGCCTGCCAGTGGATACATTCCAGTGTATTATAAAGAAAATGTGGCTGGATCTGCGACTGAAGGGCATTAAAACGGATCTGCTCCAGCTGATGCTGTTCCAGTTTTACCTGTTCCATCAACACCTCGATTTCATCCATCATAGAGTTAAAACCAATTGCAAGCTTGGCAAAATCCTCGCCCATATTGTCAACATTGATTCTTGTTCTCAGGGAACCTGTTGCAACATAATCCATATTAGATACTACCTTATTAAGGGGCTGATACATTTTCCTGACCAGTGCTCTTATAATAATGCTTACTATGATCAGCACTATGATCAGAACCAGAATCACAACAACCATTATATGGAATCCTGATTCCATCAGTTTATAAAAAGAAATCGAACTGACTACATAATAATTCCAGTTCTTAATCTTCTGGCATACATACATATTCCCATTCTTTGTAAATATCTGTATCCCTTTTTCCATCTCATCTATATAATTTACGTAACGGCCTGTCTCCTCTTTATCATTCGAAAGCAGTATCATTCCACCTGTGTCAACTACTCTTGTTTCTGCTGAAGAATCTCCTACAGCCAGCATCCTCTGTACTGCCGGATCATCGAAATTCATGCACAGAAGCCCTCTTGCATCAGATACTTTTCTGGTATCATATAATGGATAATACAGACTCAATGTATATCTGTTCCCTTTATAATAATCGTTATAATAATCGTTATTATAGGAAACTTTCAGCGTTCCTTTCTGCGCATATTTGCTTCTCTCATATGCCTGGGGATACACTTCTTCAAACTGCGTAACTGATAAAGAACCCTTTCCTCTGTAGTAGTAACTTTTATAATCTGAACTGACAATGGCAGCAAAGTTCAGACTCTCATACATATTATTCAGATTCTCCAGCTTGCTGTAAACTGCATCAATGTCTGCTGTCTTCAGCTCATTTTTCTGCACCTGCCTGCAGTAATTCTGCACAGAATCATCCATGATCGTACCCAATACGATTTCTTTATATGAATCCATTGATCCCTTAAAAGATTCCGCAACTGTATTATTCTGCATCTGCAGAAGTTCTACAGACTGCTCTTTCATCGATGCTATAGAAAAAGTCAGAGAAACACCAGCAACCGTCAGCGTTACAATAAGAATACTGACGGTCACAAGTAAAAGTATTTTTTTATCAAATTTCCAGTAGCTGAATTTTGTTTTCCATTTGTTCATGTTGTCTTTCCTCATCTGTCACATAATTTCACATATACCCACATGATCAGGGGTGATTTTATCTCCCCAATATCATACCATGTTCAATGGTAAATGGATACAACAGATTTCGCAGAAAGAATCAACCCTTTACAGCACCTGCAGTCATACCTTTTACCAGTTTATCCTGGAAAATAATAAACATGATAACCATTGGTAAAAGTGTTAATGTAAGAACCGCCATGATCATTGGTGTATTCATAGAATACTGTCCCTGAAATTCCCAGATTGCCAACGGCAGGGTACGATTCTGGGCAGACTGTGTCAGTGTATTTACAAATGAGAATTCATTCCACATATTTACACCATTGTAAATTGCCAGTGTCGCCATTCCGGGTTTGGAAAGCGGCAGGATCATGGAGAAGAACATCTGAATCTTTCCACATCCGTCAATTTCAGCAGATTCTTCGATTTCTCTCGGAATCTCTTTCATAAAGCTGGTCAGGATAAATACGGAAATCGGAACTGCGAATGCGACATACGGTCCGACCAGTGACCAGATTGTATCATAAAGTCCTGTTGACTTTGCCATTTTGAATACAGGGATCAATGTAATATGTACAGGAATAGACATACAGGCTACAATGATCGCATAAATCGGCTGTGCCATTTTAAACTTAAATCTTGCCAGAGGATAAGAAGCGCATGCTGAAATAAACAGCAACAGAATCAGGGAGATTGCAAGAACGATCACACTGTTCTTGAAGTAATTTGCAAACCCTCCTGTAAGTACCTCAGTGTAATTGGACCAGTTCAGTTGATCAGGAAGCTGGAATACACCCTTGGTAAGCATCTCAAATTTCTCTTTGAATGAGTTCAGCACCATGAATATAAAAGGTGTAAATGATACAATTGCTGCACCGATAGCAAGAACAAAAGCAATGACCCAGGCTATGATGCTTTTTCTTCTACTTTTCTTATAGCTGTCCATCCCTTAATCCTCCTGTTTTCCGTTTATAAGTTTCATAGTAATCATAGATACCATTGTAATCAGGATAAACATACCTCCTGCAATGGCTGAGCCATAACCCATGTTAAAGTTCTTGAATGATTCTTTGTACATATAGGTTGCCATCAGCTCTGTAGCAGTACCAGGACCGCCACCTGTCATAACATAGATCAGATCGAAGTATTTCAGAGATCCAACCATTGAAAGGATAGCTGCACTCTTAATTGACGGAATAAGAAGTGGAAGTGCAATCTTCCAGAAATACTGTCCTCTTGTAGCACCATCGATTCTTGCTGCTTCAAATACATCATATGGGATGTTTGTATAACCAGCCATAAAGTAAACCATGTAGAATGGTGTAAACTGCCATGCAATGATAAGAATAACTGTGATCAATGCTAATTTTGGATTACCAAGAAGGTCAATGTTGCCCCCTCCAAACCATCCGGAAATTGTGCTGACAATACCTCCGTTTGTTGCAAGTGCGTATGTGAAAAGGAAACCAATTGCAACAGAAGACATAAGCATTGGAATAAACCAGATAACCTTGAAAATTGTAAGTTTCTTACCGCCAAAGTCAAGGAATGTTGCCATTGCAAGTCCTAACGGAATCTGGATAATGATAGATAAGATCATGATAATAACGTTGTTCTTAAATGCTATCCAGAATTTTGTATCTTTGATCAGTTTTGCCCAGTTTGCAAGTCCTACCATCTTCTTGTCTGCGGAAATACCATTCCACTGGTATCCGCTTGTAATAAATGTATCAATAATCGGATACGCGATAAATACTACTAATAAAATGATAACAGGTGCCAGAAAAAGTGCTGCTGTCTGACGTGTTTTTCTCTGTCTTAACTGAACCAGAGATATCCCTTTTTCATTCATTTTGGTGCCTCCTTTTTAATACTTTCTGAGATTTGATCATCTGACCTAACGTATGCCAGAGTATGTTTGAAAAATGCTTTCGGAATATGTTAGAGATATATTTCTGAGATGGTTTTTATATATTTTCTGACATGCTGTCTGATATGTAATTTGACATTGAAATGATTTTTCAAGCACACTCTGTGTACTCACATATTGTTTTTCAAGATAAAGGGTTCTGCACTTTCAGCATGTGCAGAACCCTTCTTTTCTACCCTTACTCAGGTCAGAATGAATGCCTGCTTTCCTTTAAAGATTATTCAGCATCATCTGCTGCTGCATCATCTGTAGCTTCTTCTGCAGTATCATCTGCTGCTGCATCATCTGTAGCTTCTTCTGCAGTATCATCTGCTGCGCCGGAATCAGATTTGGTACTTAAATATTCGTCCATTGCTTTCTGCATTTCTTCCTGTGCTTCCTGAGGAGTCTTTGTCAGACCAAATACTTCCTGTAAGCCATCAAGATGTGCAGTTGCAACAGATGTTGGCAGATACTGGTCATACCACAACTGGATAGAAGATGCTTTCTGAGCTGCATCAAAAATTTCCTTTACAACAGGGTCTTTGATGTGGTCTCCTGCATCTTTTACAGGAACAATCTTGTTGTTAGAGTATGTAATGTCTGCAACTTCATCAGATAAATGATCTGTTGCACATTCAAATGCTGCTGCAAGTTTATCACCTTCACAGTTGAAGGAAATGAACTGATCACCTACAGTACCGATCTGGATTGTAGGATCAGCATCGGAATCATCAATTGCAGGGAATGGGAACCAGCCGATCTTCTGATAGAATTCCTCACTGTCAGTCTGGAATGTTCCTGTATACCATGAGCCACAGAGAAGCATACCTGCTGTCTCCTGATACATTAACTGTTTTGCCTGTCCGTCATCTTCGCTTAAGGAGTTTACGCCATCCGGGAAGTATCCGTTGTTAACCCACTCCTGAATCTTCTCACCTGCTTTGATGAAGCAGTCATCTGTGAATTTACCGGTTCCTGCAACTGCATTCTGGAATGGTTCCAGTCCGCCATAACGTGCTGCCAGAGACATGAAGTACATGGAACCTGTCCATTTGGAAGCATTAGCAAGTGCAAAAGGTGTAATTCCGTTTTCTTTTAATGTTGCACAGATATTTTCCAGATCAGCTAATGTCTTCGGTTCTTCAAGTCCGTACTGTTTAAACATATCTTTGTTGTAGAAGATACCTGCCAGAGAAACATTCAGATATGGGATCGCATATACATGTCCATTGTAGCTTCCCTGTTCAATAGCTGCATCCAGAAGTTTATCTTTAACATCGGACTGATCAAGAAGATCATCAATCGGCTGAGCAAATCCGGAATCAATATATTCATACATCGGACCACCGGACCAGCTTGAGTACATATCAGGACACTCACCGGAGCTCATCGCGATAACAAGTTTTTCCTTGTATGTATCGTTCTGGATAGCTACCGAATTTACAGTATAGCCTGACTTTGTTTCTTTGTTAAACTTGTCTACTGCTGCAGTAACAATATCTTTGTCCGGGCTCTCTACCGCGATATTCCAGTAAGTAATTTCTTTGTCGTCAGCTGCAAATGCAGTTGTCTGCGCTGCCATCGGTACCACCATAGCTGCTGTCATGGCAAGTGCCATAATCTTATACATTCTTTTTTTCATTTCTTGTTTCCTCCTTTTTTATTCACTTTGTATATTTAAGTGTATTTATCATAGCATTCCATTCACATAATGCCCATAAAATATTCTGTCCAAAATCTATAAATTTCTGTCTTTCCGTTTTCTGTGTGCAGAAAATTATAGATATCTGTACTGGAATCTTTCCAAAAATGTCTTCTGAGAACCAGCAAAAATTGCTTTCAAATTTTAATTTTTTTATTATTTTTTGACTATTTTTCCATTATTTGCTTTAATATAAAAAGGAAGTCCCACCTACTGCTCATTACATTTTACAATTAAAGCAGAGGACTTACCTGATTCAGTTAACCTTTCAATTTATAGGAGGTCGTTTACATATTATGAGAAATTTTGAATATTATACACCAACACAGGTTCTCTTTGGAAAAGATACCCACCTTCAGGCAGGTTCCCTGCTGAAGAAGTATGGAGCAAAAAAAGTTCTGATCCATTATGGAGGTCAGAGTGCTGTCCGTTCCGGACTGATTGATGAGATCACTTCTAATCTGAAAGAAGAAGGTCTTGAATACATCACCCTGGGTGGTGTCATTCCTAATCCACTTCTTTCCAAAGTCCGCGAGGGAATCGAATTATGCCAAAAAGAACATGTAGACTTTATCCTTGCTGTAGGAGGAGGAAGTGTTATTGACTCTTCCAAAGCCATCGGCTATGGCGTTGCCAATCCGAACAATGATGTCTGGGATTTCTGTCTGAAAAAAGCTGTTCCAACCGGCTGTCTGCCCATTGGTGTCATCCTTACAATTGCGGCTTCCGGAAGTGAAATGAGCAGTTCCAGTGTTATCACAAATGAAGAAACACAAGAAAAACGTGGATGTGCAAAGACAGATTACTGCAGGCCGAAATTTGCCATCTTAAATCCACGTCTCACCTACACACTCCCACAGTATCAGACAGAAAGCGGATGTGTAGATATCCTCATGCACACCATGGAGCGATATTTTGTAAATATTGAAACTATGGAGATTACAGACAGTATCAGCGAAGCTCTGATGCAGACAGTCATTTACAATGCCCGTATTCTTATGAAAGAACCAGACAATTACAGCGCCAGGGCAGAAATTATGTGGGCAGGAAGCCTTTCCCACAACGGTCTGACCGGATGCGGTACAGGTGGTGGTGACTGGGCATGCCACCAGCTTGAACATGAACTGGGAGGTGTCTACAATGTAACTCACGGAGCAGGTCTGGCAGCTATCTGGGGAAGCTGGGCACGATACGTCTACGAGGTGAACCCTGAACGTTTTGCTCAGTTTGCCACCAATGTATTTGACATTCCATGTGGAACTGATTATAAAGAAACAGCCCTTGCAGGAATTGAAGCAATGGAAAATTTCTTCCGGTCTGTAGAAATGCCCACCAGTTTACATGAACTGGGTCTGGATCTCACAGATCAGCAAATTCATGATCTTGCATTCAAATGCAGTTTTGAGGACACTCGCACCATTGGAGTCTTTAAACAGCTCAATATGAGAGATATGGAAAAAATCTACCTTATGGCAAGATAAAATAAATTTTTGTTATAATTTTCTCTTTTTTCGCAAAAATCATAAAAATTACTTGCATTCAAACAATCGATATGCTATTATAAGGCCTGTGATACACAACAGTTCACAGACCAAATGCCCAGATAGCTCAGTTGGTAGAGCAGAGGACTGAAAATCCTCGTGTCGCTGGTTCGATTCCGGCTCTGGGCATTTTTTATTTTCTTTTTTGCTCACGGCTGGTTAGAAAAAGCCTGGGCATTTTTTATTTTCTTTTTTGCTCACGGCTGGTTAGAAAAAGCCTGGGCATTTTTTATTTTCTTTTTTGCTCACGGCTGGTTAGAAAAAGCCTGGGCATTTTTTATTTTCTTTTTTGCTCACGGCTGGTTAGAAAAAGCCTGGGCATTTTTTATTTTCTTTTTTTGCTCACGGCTGGTTAGAAAAAGCCTGAGCATTTTTTTATTTCATTTTTTAATATTGTCTTCTCTCACTTTCAGCAGTATAATTTTTCCAGAGTATGTTTGAAAAATGCTTTCCGCAAGATGTGCGTCACAATTTGTGGGAATGATTTTTCAAACACGCTCTAGAGCGTGTCTGAAAAACATTTTAAATTGTTTATTTTAACCAAATTAATATTG
>NZ_JAJCGT010000035.1:0-43531 GCF_020553185.1 Blautia sp. MSK18_10
TTGTATGTCTCGGGATTTTGGCATATTCATGCCAAAACACCTCGCGGGATAGTGGTGTGTGAACAGTAACATCGCAAACAATTGTTATTGTCCTGCTGTCCTCTAATATTATCCCTTAATGCCACCGGTAACACCACCAATTATCTTC
Organism: Blautia sp. MSK18_10; assembly: GCF_020553185.1. Classification (NCBI taxonomy): domain Bacteria; kingdom Bacillati; phylum Bacillota; class Clostridia; order Lachnospirales; family Lachnospiraceae; genus Blautia; species Blautia sp. MSK18_10. The sequence goes on from NZ_JAJCGT010000035.1 coordinate 149, forward strand.
TCAGACAGGAAAATATACAGAATAAATGTCGGCAGGAATACAATGATCACTGCTGCAAACATTCCGGCCCAGTCACCTGTATATTTCATGGAGTTGATCATTCCATAAAGTCCGGGTGCAACAGGTTTCAGCTTATCCGAGCTTGCGAAGATCAAGGACAGGAAATACTCGTTCCAAATATTAATAAAGTTAAAGATTGTTACTGTTACGATTCCTGACTGTGCCATGGGAAACATGATTTTCCAGAAAGTACGCATGGGAGGGCATCCGTCGATTGCTGCCGCTTCCTCATAGGTCCTGGAAATATTGCTGAAGAATGTAAGCAGGAAAATGGTCGTATAAGGTACATTAATTCCTACATACAATATGATCAGTACAGTTCTTCCTGCAGCCACATTATTCAGGATTCCCATACCGGAAATAATACTGAAAAGAGGAAGAACAACCATGATTGCCGGAACACCCATGGCAGATACGAAGCTGGTCTGGATGAATTTATTTGCAATAAAATCAAATCTGGACAGTACATAAGCTGCAGGTGCACACACCAGGACCAGAATTGTGCAGGAAATCACTGAATAAATCAGAGAGTTTCCGAAGAATCCTGCAACTCCGGCACCGTTCCATGCTTTTGCATAGTTTTCAAAATGTAACCCGGACTCAAACTTCAGGGCTTTTCCCTGGAAGATTTCTGCTGTTGTTGAAAAACTTGCCCCGAATACCCATCCCAGAAGCGCAATGGTAAAGATTACCCAGAGCAGCAGAATGATGTATCCCGGCAGGAGTTTGACTTCTTTTTTCAGATTAAAGGGTCTGCGTGCCTCTTTTTCTTTTGCCATTTCTCATCCCTCCTTAGAATTCCAGATCATCATCTTTGATCACTCTGTTACAGATTGTAAATACAATGACTACGCAGACACTGAGCAGTACACCAATGGCAGCTCCCAGACCTGCATTTCGTTCTGTAACTGTATTGCCGCCGCCAAAAATCTGCATATACATATAAACATAAGGGGTAATTGTCTGTGTGTCTGCAGTTACTGTGGAGAAAAGCTGTGACCATACAAAAAAGCCTACACTGCTTACAGACCACATGGTAATGTTTGTCTTAAATACTCCCTTTAACAATGGAAGTGTCATGTAACGGAACTGTGCCGGTTTGGTCGCTCCGTCAATGGTTGCCGCCTCATAATATTCGGGACTGATACGCTCAATACCGCTGAGCCAGATCAGCATATGGTATCCAACCATGCCGAAACAATATGCAAACAACAGTGCCCAGAATTTGTGGTCATTATCCAGAAACTGGATCTTTGCCAGATTGTCCAGATGCAGTGCTGTAAAAAGATCTTTCAGCAAGCCATATCTTGGGCTGTATACATACTGCAGCCACATAGTAGCAAGCGCTACTGCACTGACAATATTTGGCATATAAATGATCGCGCGGAAAAATTTCTTTCCTCTGATTCCACTGGTAAGAATAACTGCAAATAAAAGAGACAGGCTCATTACCACCAGACCGCCGATCAGCCAGATACGAAACAGGTTAAAAAATGAAGTCTTAAATAAGCTGGTACTCATCAGCTTTGTATAGTTGCCAAATCCTACAAATTTCCATAAATCCATGGAATCTGTAACTCCGTCGATCTTGAAAAAGCTCATGATCACTGTTCTGATGATTGGATAAAGAAAGATTCCCAGAAACAGCAGAACTGCCGGAGTCAGAAATACAACGATCATCGTTTTATTCTTCTTCAAATAAATACCTCCTCTGTAAGTTATACCATATCTACGGATTGCTACGCTTCGCTCCCGCAATCCTCCAGCCATTCGGAATCCGCTGATTTACTTCGTAAATCGCTACTTCCTCATGTCTGGCGGTTTCCAAGTCTAAAAGTCTTATCGCGCAAGCACGAACGACTTTTTGCCTTTGAAACCTGGATATTCAAAAAGACAGATGGCGGCAGCGTAGATACGATGCCACCATCTCTATAAATTCTTTATTTATTTCGCTGCGTCCTGCATAGTGGAAACAAATTCATCTGCTGTAATGGAACCTGCCATTAATTTGATAAAGTTTTCTTTGATAACCGGAGTCATATCTACGTTGGATTCTACACCGCATGCCCATGTGAAACGGTTTGTGCTCTGCTCAATAACAGGTTTTGCACACTCAACCATTGCCGGCCATTCTGTGTTTGTTGTATCAGCCGGGATACCTACAGTTTCATCTGCAAGTTTCTGGTCGTATTCACCTTTTGTAAGGAATGTGATCAAATCAAAAGCTTCTTTTGCAAGTTTTGTATCTTTGTTAATACCAAATACCTGTGCACCAAAGTTGTTTGTTTCGATTCCGTTTGCTCCGTCTGTAAGTGCCGGATATGCGAAGCATCCCCAGTGGAAGTCAGGACCTGCCATCTCTTTTACTTCGTTTGGTAACCAGGAGCCATTCAGATACATTGCAGCTGTTCCAAGTGCAAGCTCTGTGTTCTGACCTGCAGGCCATACGTTGGAACCAACCATCTCTGAATAATATCCGTTAGATGCAAGTTCTTCGATATCCTGTGCCATCTGAAGAACTGCAGGATCATCCCATTCACCTTCAGTTACGATCTCTTTTACTTTATCTTCGCCAACCAGTCTTGCAAGATGATATCCGATCACACATGTTGCATAGGCATCATCCATAGTCATTGGTGTGATTCCTGCATCTTTTAATTTCTGGCATACATCTTTGAATTCATCCCATGTCTTCGGTTCTTCTGTGATTCCTGCCTGCTCAAACAGATCTTTGTTATAGAAGAAAGCAAATACGTTTGGCTGATATGGAATTGTTTTTAATGTACCGCCGCCGGCATCACGGCATGCTGCCATCAGACCTGCATTTGCAGTTGCTTCATAGTCATTCTCTTTCGCAAGGTCTTCCAGATCCAGAAGATATTTACCGTACATTCCGTTTACACGGTCGATATCTTCGTCAAAAATATCAATCTGTGTGCCGCCGTCCAGTGCAGGCTGAAGTGCTTCACGGTTTCCGGTACGTCCCTTAAACTGAAGGTCTACCTTAACTCCTGTCTGTTCTGTATAAGCGTCAACTGCTTCCTGAATCACCTGTCCCTGTGGCTCTGTAGCTTCCCACATTGACCAGTAAACTAATGTATCATCTGCTGCCTGAACAGTGAAAGCCGGTGCTGCAAGTGAACCAACCATAACCGCACATAATGTTGCACTAAGCATCTTTTTCTTCATACCCATAACCTTTTTTCCTCCTTGGTCAGTTTTGACATTTTGTCTTCTTTTTTCTCTCTTTTCTCTCTTTTCGCTCTTTTGTTGAATTTCAACAATTATTTCTTTTGGTAGTTCTTATTTTATCATTTTTGCACAAATAGTATTTGCACAAACGTCCATTTCTTTTGTACAAAAATTCATTTTTAACTGGTTTTTCATCTGTTTTTGTTGTATACTTGTACACAACAACCATATTGCAGTTTTCGGACAGGCTGAGGGAGGTGGCAGTAATGGCTTTTGAGAGTATGTATCTGGAAGAAGATATTCATATTGACCGGATTTATACAATCCACTATTTTGAATACAAAAGTGATTTTCACTTTGCAGGAGAACGCCATAATTTCTGGGAATTTCAATGTGTAGATAAGGGAAAGGCAGAAATAGAGACAGATAACGGTATCTACCATCTGACAAGCGGACAGCTCATCTTTCACAGACCAAATGAATTTCATAACCTTATTGCCATAGGAAATACCGCACCTAATATTGTGGTAGTTTCTTTTGAATGCGATTCTCCATGTATGAAATTCTTTGAGAAAAAATTGCTGAAACTTTCTGATTCTGAGAGAAATCTCATGGGAATGCTGATTGCCGAGGCACGCCGCTGTATCAAAACCCCTCTGGATGATCCTTATACAGAAAAGATGGAAAAGAAAGAAGATTTTTTGTTTGGTTCTCAGCAGCTTATCCGTATTTACCTTGAGCAGATGCTGATCTACATGATCCGGAGAAATTCTTCTCCTCCCATGACTGTACCTGTCAGCCAATTTGTGAATCTGAAAAATAATTCCGCTGTCTATAAGCGTGTCATTGCTTATATGGAAGACCACATCCGGGAAAATATTACACTCTGCAATCTGTGCCATGACAATATGATCGGACGCTCCCAGCTTCAGAAAATATTTCAGGAACAACATCAGTGTGGCGCCATGGATTTCTTTTCCCGGTTAAAGATCGCCTATGCCAGACAGCTGATCCGCGAGAACCAGATGAACTTTACGCAGATTTCAGAATTTCTGGGATACTCTTCCATCCATTACTTTTCCAGACAGTTTAAAAAAGTTTCCGGAATGACACCCACAGAATATATCACATCAATAAAGGCGCTCTCAGAACGAGAGCGCCAGTAATACCAGACCAATATTTTCATAATGTTGAACAGCCTTTTTCTTATTTCATATTGCTGAGATTCTCTATAAATTCATCCGATGTTTCTTCTAATCTTGTAAGCTTCAGAAGTTCGCTTTGTATCTGTTCTTTATAATCCGGATCTGCCTCCAGACCTGCAGCCCACATGTACGGCTTTGACATCTCTTTCATATACGGTACTGCATCTGCCAGCACTTCCGGCCATTGTGTATTGTCCGTATCTGCCGGGATGGAATTAACCGCATCTGTCATTTTCATATCTGTTTCCCCGGTACAGATGGAATATGCAAAGTCAAAAGCTTCCTGCTTCATCTGCGAATCCTTTGTGACTCCAAATCCCTGTGCTCCCACCATAACACCTTCTGTGCCGTCTGTTCCGGCCTTTACTGCAGGCCATGGAAAAAATCCCCAGGAATCATCAGATTCTGTAGCTTCTGTCACTTCATTCGGAACCCAGGAGCCCTGCAGCACCATGACTGCCTCGCCATCTCCCACTTCATCCTGACCTTCCGGATGCTGTGCCGGTGCACTCTGACTCATATATCCCGCAAAAAACAAAATTCTGATATCATCTGCCGCCTCTTTTGCCTGTGGAATCTGTGACCAGGTACAGTTACGGATCAGCTGCTGCACTTTCTCCTGTCCAAGATATCTGGCAAGCTGATATCCATACAGAAGATTCACATACTCTTCATCGCAGGTCATGGCACTAAGGCCACTGTCACTGTTTTTAATCTTACGGCATACTCTGATCAGTTTCTCCCAGGTATCCGGGATATCCTGTTCTGTAAGTCCAGCCTCTTCCCATAAATCCTTATTATACCAGACGCCTGTGATATAAGGCTGATACGGCATTGCAAGCAGTTCTCCATTTCCCCAGTTCTTCACCTGCTCCAACAGTACCGGCATAATATGCTTCTCATAATCCACAGTATCTGCCATTCCTTTTAATTCTGCCAGATAATCCCTGTGTTCCTGAGCCATCCTCTGATAATCATCATCAAAAAGGTCAATCTGTTCTCCGGCATCCAGGGCAGGTTCTATCAGAGACCGGATTCCTCTGCCCTTCCACTGAATCTCTACAGAAATACCTGTTGCTTCTTCATAAGCTTCTGCTGCTTCTCTGATCACATCTGCCTGTGGTTCATCTTCTTCCCACATGGACCAGTATACAATACTCTGTTCCGGAATTTCTGTGATTTCATCTGATGCTGATACAGTAACCGCTCCTGTTGCGAACAGCATTGACAAACAGCTCATACCCGCTGCAATGCTTCTCCATTTTTCCATACTGAAAATACCCTCCATTGTACCTGCTTTTACATGGATAACTGTCTGATTTTATTTTCTCCAATAATCACTTGTCTGTCAATCCCCAAAATTTATACATTTCTAACAACCATGTCGGATACTGTCCACTCTCTTTTCAACACCAGACAAAATCATCCGCTTCACTACACCGAATAACTGCTTCACAGGAGCTTTACTTAGTTTGATCAAACAGGATTTCCATCTTCGTTCCCTTACCCGGCTCACTGTCCAGAAGAATCTTCGCATGATGCAAAACTGCGCCATGTTTTACAATAGAAAGCCCCAGGCCTGTACCTCCGGTTTCACGTGAATGGCTCTTGTCCACTCTGTAAAAACGCTCGAAGATTCTCTGCTGTTCGCTCTCCGGAATACCTATTCCGTTATCTTCCACACGAAAATACGGTTTCCCATTGAGTTTTCCCACAAAAACCTTTACATCTCCACCATCCGGGGTATAGCGGATAGCATTATCCGTAATATTGTAGAACATTTCATATAATACATGGCGTACTCCCTGCATCTGTGCAGGTCCGCCTGTATATTCCAGATTAATCTTTTTCTTTGCTGCCCTGTTCTGCAGATTGTTGATCACATCTTCCCCAAGCTCTCCGATGTCAACCTGTTCAAACATAGTTTCTCCGTTCTTCTCATCCAGTCTGGAAAGCTGAATGATATCTGCAACCAGATTTGATAAACGCTCGGACTCATGAAAAATCCTGCCGGAAAAATCCTGCATCTTGTCCGGCGGTACCATTCCATTCATCATAAGCTCCGCATATCCGGAGATTGACATAAGAGGAGTTTTCAATTCATGGGAAACATTTGCCGTAAACTCTTTTCTTGCACTCTCTGCATTCTTAAGATCTTCCAGCTGTTTCTGAATCTGTCTGTTCTGCTGATCCAGACGAAAAAGCAATGGCCTTAATTCTTCGTAGCATACATGCTCCAGAGGATGTTCCAGATCAATCCGGTTGATAGGCTCTATCAGCTTTCTGGTCTGTTTCTGCACAAGAAAAAGTTCAATTACAAGGATCACGCATACCAGTCCGCCAAGCAGAAGAAAGCTGGTTAACATTGTTACCAGAAGACTGTCTGTAGTTCTGGCTACTCGCAGAACCTGATCATCCTTTAATTTTACAGCATAGTAAAACGTCTGTTTTGATAAGGTGTCTGAATAGCGGACCATCTCACCGGATCCCTGCTTCTCAGCTTCAATAAATTCCGGTCTGTTACTGTGATTTTCCATTTCTTCCGGATTCTCAATACTGTCAAACAACACCTGACCATCTTTTCCCAGAAGAGTGATCCTGCTGCTGGTGGCGTCTCCGACCCTGTCTGAGAGAAAAACGTCTCCGTCTTCTTCCAGACCTGTTTTAATATATGCGGCTTCATCTCTGACACCCTGTTTCATATAAATATCATATCTGTTATACATGACAGTTCCTGCTGCCAGGAATGTAAGTATTACGGATAAAATAATAAGTAAACTGGTGTGACTGAATATTTTATGCTTCATTTTTCCACTCCTGTTTTCGCCTGTTTTATCTGTTATGCGCCGATTCTGTATCCTACACCCCGGACCGTTTCGATCAGATTTCCTGCCTCTCCAAGTTTCTGACGCAGGGTTCTCACATGGACATCCACAGTTCTGGTTTCACCGTCAAAGTCATATCCCCATACATGGCAGAGGATCTGATTTCTTGTCATAACAAGTCCTTTATTCTCCAGCAGATACTGAAGAAGTTCAAATTCTTTTCGGGTAAGATCGACCTTTTCTTCCCGGTAATGCACCTCATGACGTCCTACATTCAGATAAAGCTCGTCGTAATGCAGTTCCTTGTCTTCATTCTGACGGGCACTTCGTCTGAGAACTGCTTTTACTCTGGCAACAAATTCCATCATACCGAAAGGCTTGGTAATGTAATCATCCGCTCCGCCTTCCAGACCTTTTACTTTGTCAAATTCCGCTTCTTTTGCAGTAACCATAATTACCGGCACATCCTTTACAGATGGCATACTTTTCAGCTGTTCCAGAATGGTATAGCCATCATCTCCCGGAAGCATGATATCCAGCAGGATCAGCTCCGGTATCTCTTCTTTCAGCGCTTTCATCAGTTCATTGCCATTGCCAAACCCCCTGGCTTTAAATCCTGTTGTTTCCAGTGTATAAATAAGAAGCTCCCTGATATTCCGCTCATCTTCTACACAATAGATCATTCTGCTTTGCCTCCCCTTTATTTATCACCTGCTTTGTCGTCACAAGTGTATTTCTTTTTTCAGTATACTTATTTTTTTATCCCTGTACAAGTAAATATCCGGCATCTGCTTCATTTCTTTAAAGCAAAAATCCGGCCATTTTCTCTGAAATATCTCTCTCAGATACTTCAGAGTGCCCGGATTTCCTGATCATGCGGATAACATCATCCGTTACTGTTCACTTCGTTCTCAGTAACGTTGCCAAAATTCATTCCAACTTGCCTGCGGCAATGGCATTTTGTCATCTACCTGTTTATTATTATGAAAGCTGATATTTGATTCGTGCGTCTTCCAGTTCATGATAAAATGTTTCGTCCGGATGGCTCTTGACGATATTCAGATGACTGTGAGTATCATACAGATCTTCATTCACCTGCGTCACACAGACTCCAATATTGGAACAATGGTCTGCCACACGTTCCAGACAGGTTGTAATATCCGAAAGGATAAATCCCATCTCTATTGTACATTCACCGTTTCTCAGTCTCTGTACATGACGACGTTTTACTTCTTTGGAAAGTTCATCAATCACTTCTTCCAGTGGTTCAATTTTCTCCGCAAGCTTCATATCCTGTTTGTCAAAAACTTCATATGCCGTATTTACGATATCTTCTACTGCCTGTCCCAGCACTTCCAGATCTTTCTTTGCATTTTCGGAAAATTTCAGTCCTTTTTCATAAAGCTCCTGTGCTGATTCCATAATATTTACAGCATGGTCGGAAATACGTTCAAAATCCCCGATACAGTGAAGCATAATGGAAAGACTGTGACTGTCTGCTTCTGAGATATCTTTGTGGCTCAGCTTCACCAGATAAGTTCCCAGTTCATCTTCATAGCGGTCAACCTTGGATTCCATGTTTTCCACACGTTCTACGCCTTCTTCACTGTATTTATCCACCAGACTCAGTGCTGTAAACAGTGCATTGTGGGATTCTTCTGCCATTTTTCTTGCTGCATTGCGGCTCTGCTCTACTGCAAATGCCGGTTTCTCCAGGAAACGAGGCTCCAGAATCATAAACTCTCTGTCCTCTGCTGAAACAACAACATCCTCTTTTTTGTCCCGGATTGTAAGACAGGCAAGTTTCTCCAGTCCCTTTGCAAAAGGAAGGAGAATGATCGTTGCAGTAACATTAAATACACTGTGGATAACAGCAATTCCTGCCGGTGTTGCTGCCTGATGGAAGAAAGAAAATCCAACAACTGCATTTATAAGATAGAATACAGTCATAAAGATAACCGTACCGATCAGATTGAAATACAGATGTACTGCTGCTGCACGTTTTGCATTCTTCTTGGCTCCGATTGCAGAAAGGATTGCAGTAATACAGGTTCCGATGTTCTGTCCCATAATGATCGGGATTGCTGCACTGAACGGTACTGCACCTGTAAGACACAGGGCCTGCAGAATACCTACAGATGCAGAAGATGACTGGATCACTGCAGTAAGAAGGGCACCTGCTATAACACCTAACAACGGATTTGAGAATTTAAGTAACAGGTTTGTAAATTCCGGCACTTCTGCAAGAGGTTTTACAGCAGAACTCATCATATCCATACCGTACATCAGGATTGCAAAACCTATAAAAATTGTTCCGATATCTTTTTTCTTTGAATCATTGATAAACAGAATGAAGATCACACCAATGATCGCAAGCACAGGGGAAAATGATGTTGGTTTAAACATCTGAATAATAAAATTATCACTCTGTATTCCTGTCAGGCTTAAGATCCAGGAGGTGATCGTAGTACCAATATTGGCACCCATGATCACTCCTACTGCCTGTGATAATTTCATGATCCCTGAATTTACAAAACCTACTACCATAACAGTCGTAGCTGAAGATGACTGGATCACTGCTGTTACTCCTGCTCCCAAAAGCACTGCTTTTATCGGATTTGAAGTAAGATTTTCAAGAATCTTCTCCAGCTTTCCGCCGGAAACCTTCGCAAGGCCATCTCCCATTGCATTCATACCATACAAAAATAATGCAAGGCCTCCGATCAATGTTAATATACTGAATAAATCCATGATTATTCTCCTTTTCCCTTTTCATAAGTATATGGTTATTTAACTTGTTTCCCATCATAACCATGCTTTGTAAAATCATCCCCATGAGAATGTTAAATCCATGTAAAATTTCCAGTCATCATATTCATTCTGTGTAAAGTTCCCATAAATCCATCCGTATTTTTTTGTAAAAAACACAATAAAAATCTGATTATCCGCTAAAACACAGTATCTATCAGCATTTTCAAGGAAACAAACACATCAATTTACTACTTATTTACTACTAACGAATGAGCCTTGATACGCAAGTTTTCCTAGATATGCAAAGATATTATGGTACAACACATCAGTATTGAAACAAGAAAAAATTAAATATTTTATAGACTATGGAATGCCTAACATGACGTTCCTTTTCTATTTCCAGCCGTTCTTATTGGACGGCTATTTTATTACCCAAAATGAAAGGAGCATTAGATTTATGAAAAAGATGTTAAAACGATTGTGTACGGGCTTCTTAGCTCTTGCAACTGTCGTTACTGCTTTGCCGACTACACCCGTTCATGCAGAAAGTAAGCAATACTGGACGGAGTCAAAAGAGCGTGTCGGTATCGTTGAAAAAGTAATGAATGACGGTTCAATTGGTTCTACCTTTAATGAGGGACATTTGACCGTTGAGGGCGAGGACGCTTACTGTATTGACATCAACACAGACTTTAAGAATGGTTACAAGACCAGAGCTGACGTAAGCACCCGTATGAGTGCCGACCAGATAAGCGACGTTGCCTTATCTATCGAATATGTAAAACAGTACACAGACAGCCACAGCGGAATAAGCAAAAATCACGCTTATCTTTTAAGACAGCTTGTAGTCTGGCAGAGATTGAGCGTACATCTTGGCTGGCAATGTGATAACGTGCGAGCTTCTTATGATGAAATTCCAAAGGCTACGCAGGACGAAGTTTTCTCTGGTGCGAAAGCCTTTGTCAAAGAAAATAAAGGACGCTATGAATGTGGCGGTTATATCTACTCTGGCGAGGGGCAGGAATTGGGACAATTCTGGGCGAAACTGAATGTCGGAAATACGAAACTGCAAAAGGTTTCCAGTAATGCCAGCATCACAGACGGTAACGGGAATTACTCAATCGCTGGTGCAACATACGGTGTCTTTTCTGATAAAGACTGCACAAAACAGCTTGCCACCCTTACGACTGATGAAAACGGAAACACAGATATTGCAGAGGTAAAAGCAGGCACAGTCTATATCAAGGAATTATACGCACCAGCAGGATATAAAGTGGATAAAACTGTATATTCCTTAAAGGTTGAAGTTGGAAAGACAGCAATTTTGAAAGTATCAGATACGCCAAAAGTAACGGACACTTTGATTGAGCTTTTCAAGATTGATATGGAAACACAGAAAGACAATCCGCAAGGGAACGCTTCTTTAGCAGGTGCGGAATTTACATGGAAGTATTATGCTGGCTTCTACAATAAAGACAATCTCCCTGCCGAAGCTACTCGTACATGGGTTACAAAGACAACCGCTGAAACAGACAGCGACGGAACAACCCACTACATCACAAAATTAGCGGACACATACAAAGTATCTGGCGACAGCTTCTATATGCAGGACGGCAAGGCGGTTCTTCCACTTGGAACACTAACCGTAGAAGAAACAAAAGCTCCAAACGGCTACTTGTTAGAGGGTGCATATATGCAGGCTGGCGATAAGTCCGAACAGATAAAAGGCTTATATGTAACACAGATTACCGAGGACGGCGACCTTGCCGTATTATCTGGAAGTAACCAGTTTTCCGTATCAGACAAGGTTATCCGTGGCGGTGTCAAAATTCAGAAACGAGATTTAGAAACGGGCGATACAAAGCCACAAGGAAGTGCCACTTTGAAAGATACTGCCTTTGACATCATTTCCTTAAATGATAATGCAGTATTGGTTGAGGGCAAGTTATACAAGAAAAATGAAGTGGTAAAGACAATTCGTACAGATATTGAGGGTGTCGCTTCTACTTCTTCTGACCTCTTACCTTATGGAAAATTCCGTATCGTTGAGAGTGAAGCTCCCAACGGTTACTTAACTGACGGTGCAAAGCCGATTGATTTTACAATCACAGAAAATGGAAAAATCGTGGACTTAACCGAAAAAGCCCATTCTATCTATAATCAGATTAAGCGTGGAGATATTGAGGGTGTAAAAATCGGTGCAGGCACACACAAGCGTCTTGCTGATGTTCCCTTTAGGATCACAAGCAAGACGACGGGCGAAAATCATGTAGTGGTAACTGATGATAACGGGCAATTCTCCACTTCTTCTGACTGGGCTTCACATAAGCACAATACCAACGCAGGCAAGACCAGCGAGGACGGTGTATGGTTTGGAACTTCTGAACCAGACGACAGCAAGGGTGCGTTACCTTATGATACCTACATCATCGAGGAATTACGCTCTGAAAGCAACAAAGGCTTTGAGCTTATCCCACCTTTTGAAATCGTGGTATCAAGAACTAATCTTGTGATTGATTTAGGAACGCTGACTGATGAATACGAAAAAGAAATTTCTATCCATACCACAGCGACCAGCAAAGACGGCGAAAAGACTATCCTTGCAGGAAAAGAGGTAACAATCGTTGATGCTGTCAAATTGGACGGACTTACAAAAGGCACAAAGTATCAGCTCAAAGGCTGGCAGATGTTAAAGGAAGAAAACGCCGAGCTTATCATTGACGGGAAACGTGTAGAAAACGATTATACCTTTGTCGCTGATGAGGAAGAAATGAAAGTGAAAATTTCCTATACATTCAATGCGTCTGCTTTAGGTGGCAAAAACCTTGTTACCTTTGAAGAATTGTATGATTTCAGCAATCCAGACGAACCCGTAAAAGTTGCAGAACACAAAGACATTGAGGACGACGGGCAGACCGTACTTATCACAGAGCGTATCATCAAAATTCATACGACTGCTACGGATAAGGACGGCAACAAAGAGCTTGAAGCTGGAAAAGACGTTACAATCATTGATACCGTAACCTTAGAGGGCTTAGAAGTCGGTACACAGTACAAACTTGTGGGCTGGCAGATGTTGAAAGAAGAAAATACAGAACTTCTTATCAATGGAAAACGTGTGGAAAGTGATTATACGTTTACTGCTGACAGCGAAACTATGAAAGTGGAAGTTGCTTTTACGTTTGACGCTACTTCCCTTGACGGCAATCAGCTTGTAACTTTTGAAGGATTGTACGATTTAAGCAATCCAGACGAGCCGAAGAAAGTTACCGAGCATAAGGATATTGAGGATAAGGGACAGACGATTACCTTTAAGGAAAAGCCAGAAGAACCAGAGAAACCCGAAACACCACCGACACCAGAAAAGCCTAACAGACCTAGCGACAGTCCCAAAACGGGCGACAGTACAAATGTAATGGCATTTATCGTGATGTTGCTTGCGTCTGCTGGTGGACTGGCTGGAACATATCTTTACAAACGCCGTAAAATGAAGAAATCATAAGGCGGTAACGGTATGAGGAAAGAAAAATCACGCTCTCCGCCGAAGCTGTCAAACGGCAGACTTCCGCTTATTCCGGCTTGTCTGCCAACAACCTGCAAGAACACGGATAGTCAAGGGTGCGAAGCATTGATTTTACCCTTTACTATCTGGGGGATTGCTGGTACTTCCCAAACCGCCAGAATAAGAAATCACAATCAAAAAACTTATCAAAAATAGAAAGAAACGAGGTAAAACAATATGGAAATGAAATATGTTGTGCCAGATATGGCACAGTCTTTTGGAACTCTTGAATTTGCAGGCGAAAGCGAGCCAGTCTTTGAAAGAGATAAAAATAACCGCAGGGTCTTAGCCAGACGAAGCTATAACCTTTATTCTGACGTACAGAAAGGCGAAAATGTTGTGGTAGAAATTCCCGTGCAGGCTGGCGAAAAGCATTTCAAGTATGAGCAGAAAGTAAAACTTGTCAATCCGAAGTTATACGGCAGAGGTTACGCAATCGGAGATATGGGACATACCGATTATGTGTTAGTTGCTGATGATATTGTAGCAGTTGAAGAAAAGTAAAGGAGTGAAGCATTTATGAGATTATCAAACGGTTTTGTTATTGACAAAGAGAAAACATTTGGAGAATTAAAATTTACAGCGGTGCGAGATGTATTCTTGCAGAATGAGGACGGGACACCGAGTACCCAGCTAAAAAAACGTATCTATGATTTGAAATGTAGTCTGCATGGTGGAATTATCCCCGTGTCTGTACCGCCAGAAGTACCATTAAGGGAATTTCCGTACAATGCAGTTGTGGAACTTGTCAATCCAGTAGCTGATACGGTATCACGAAAGACCTATACGGGTGCAGATGTGGACTGGTATGTAAAGGCAGAGGATATTGTGTTGAAGAATAAAGGCAACCAGAACGCAGGCAGTCCACAGAACCCTACACCGCAGGGACAGCCGAAGAAATAAAAGTGATGTATTTGTCTTAATTTTGATTGACACGAACAATGCGGAGTGATATATTTATCTCATAAAGATACAAAAACATCTCATTTGAAAGGAGAGATAAATATGTCAAAGAAACAAATTAAAAAAATTATTTTTATGGGGGTAGGGTGTGCTTTATTGCTTATTGTTGGTACAATCTACTCCCTATTATACAATGATGGACGCTGGGTCAAAAATATGGATATGTCGGAATATGTATTTTCTTACAAGGATATTCCTATGTTAGTAATTGGAGCTTTAATAGCACTATATGCTATCTATATAGTAATTATCTGCTTTAAAAATGTCTTTTCAAAAAACAGCAGGGAAAAACGATATTCAAGAACAATTTCTCCTTACTGGGGATTTTGTGGAATGTTTGGTTTTCTGGGGTTTGGCGGATTTTGGACATACTATAAATTTGGAGAAATATTTCCTTTTGCTTTTTTCATATTTTTTGGTTTTTTCAGTTTTTTCTTTGAAGGTAAACTTTCTCATATCTTAGAAGATGAGCTTTTTCAAGAAAATAAACGTAAGGCACAATTAGAAGCCTACAAGATAGGTTTTAAACTATTATTTGTAGTTATCTGGCTTATGGCAATAGGTATGTTTTCCCGTAATGTTGAGTGGTGTGCAATATTTATGCTGATTTCTGTTTCACTTATCTATGCTCTTGTTCTTTTTCTTAGCAACTATTTATTATATCGTTATGAAAAAAGGGAATAAATTATGGAAGCAAAGTTTGTATGTAATTTAAAAAAATATCGTGTAGCACAAGAATTAACACAAGAACAACTCGCTGACATTGTAGGTGTTCGTCGTGAAACTATTATGAGATTAGAAAAAGCACAATATAATCCGTCACTTAAATTGGCAATAGATATTTCAAGAGCTGTAAAAGCTCCGATAGAAGATATATTTATTTTTGAATAAAGACAGTTTAAAGCAGTTAGTCTTAGGATTGACTGCTTTTTCATATCCAGAAAGGAGTGATTGATTTATGCGTAAGATTTGTAACAAAGGACACCGTATCAGAGCCAGCGACAAGCACCTTGTCTATCACTTTTCCATAGGAACGCTTCTGTTTGTATTTGTAGCGGTTCTTTTGCTACTGAATATCAAACAGCTCATGCGTACCGATTGGGAGCATTTCAGCTTGTTTGAGAATGGCTTGACGCTTTCCCCTTACAACTTCATAACCATACTGATAGCGACTGGTGTTTGTGCATTGGTCGCTTTTCTGTACTACCGCTTCTATTACGACAGTTTTAAGAAGCTCCTGCACCGTCAAAAGCTGGCAAGAATGGTACTGGAAAATAAGTGGTATGAAGCCGATACTGTACAAAACAGCGGTTTTTTTACTGACCTGCAAAGCAGATCAAGGGAAAAAATCGTCTGGTTTCCAAAGATTTATTATCAAATGGAAAAGGGACTGCTTCATATCCGCTGTGAAATCACATTAGGAAAATATCAAGACCAGCTTTTACGGTTAGAGGATAAATTGGAAAGTGGCTTATATTGCGAGCTGACCGACAAGACCCTGCATGACGGCTATATCGAATATACCCTGCTTTATGATATGATAGCGAACCGCATTACCATTGATGAAGTACGGGCAGAAAACGGCTGTCTTAGATTGATGAAAAACCTTGTCTGGGAATATGACGCACTCCCTCACGCCCTTATCGCTGGTGGGACTGGTGGCGGTAAAACCTATTTTCTGCTGACGCTCATTGAAGCCTTACTGCATACAAACGCTGTCCTTTACATTTTAGACCCAAAGAACAGCGACCTTGCGGACTTGGGAACAGTCATGCCAAACGTCTACCATACTAAAGAAGAAATGATAGATTGCGTCAATGCCTTTTATGAGGGCATGGTACAGCGAAGCGAGGAAATGAAGCAACACCCGAACTATAAGACGGGCGAAAACTACGCCTATCTGGGACTGCCACCCTGCTTTCTTATCTTTGATGAATATGTGGCATTTTTTGAAATGCTGGGGACAAAAGAAAGCGTGAGTCTACTTAGCCAGTTAAAGAAAATTGTTATGTTAGGGCGACAAGCAGGTTATTTCCTTATCGTTGCCTGCCAGCGTCCAGACGCAAAGTATTTCTCGGACGGTATCAGAGATAACTTCAATTTCCGTGTGGGATTGGGGCGTATCAGCGAATTAGGTTACGGTATGCTGTTTGGTTCAGATGTGAAAAAGCAGTTTTTTCAGAAGCGTATCAAGGGGCGTGGATATTGTGATGTGGGAACAAGCGTTATCAGTGAGTTTTACACGCCTTTAGTCCCGAAAGGACATGATTTTTTGCAGACTATCGGCTCTCTTGCACAAGCAAGGCAGGACGGAACGGCGACGTGCGAAGCGAAAGGCGACGGCACGGACTAGCCGTTGCTGGTGTGGCGTAAGCCACGCCAGCAGGTAAAACCCCTCGGTATCTAACAGAGGGGTACGTTTGCAAATAGACAATAGACAAAAAACATAGGAAACATAAGGCTTCTGGCATGGTTTTCTAGCAAAAATCGGCTGTGAAGTCGCCTTAAAAAACTTCACACTTTACAGATTGGGGGTATGGTTCTGAATGAAGAACAATGGATAAAAGAATTACGGGAGAAACGGATTGCTTACGGTATCTCACAAGGCTGGCTGGCGGTGGCTTCTGGTATCACAAGGGAATATCTCAACAAGATAGAAAGCGGAAAAATGAAGCCGTCAAAGGAACTTCTGGAAACTTTGTATAAAGAACTGGCAAGGTTCAATCCAGAAGCACCGCTTACCATGCTGTTTGATTATGTGAAAATTCGTTTTCCCACGCTGGATATACAGCACATCATCAAAGATATATTAAAACTGAATATCAATTATATGCTCCATGAAGATTACGGACATTACAGTTATACGGAGCATTACTCTTTAGGGGACATCTTTATCTATACGTCGGCTGACGAAGAAAAAGGTGTCCTTTTAGAGTTAAAGGGGCGTGGGTGCAGGCAGTTTGAAAGTTACCTGCTGGCACAGCAAAGAAGCTGGTATGACTTTTTCATGGACGCACTCATAGACGGTGGCGTGATGAAGCGTATCGACCTAGCTATCAACGACCATACGGGCATTTTGGATATTCCAGAGCTTGCGGAAAAATGCAGAAAACGGGAATATATCGGAAAGTCCAGAAGCTACAAATATTATCAGTCGGGCGAGCTTATCAAGCACAGAGAGGATGACAGAGAATATATGGGACGTACCCTTTATCTTGGTTCGCTGAAATCTGATGTGTATTTCTGTATCTATGAAAAGGACTATGAGCAGTACGTCAAGTTAGGGACACCGCTTGATGAAGCCGACATTATCAACCGTTTTGAGATACGGCTTCGGAATGAACGTGCCTATTATGCAGTACGGGATTTGCTGACGTATTATGACGCAGAACAGACCGCCTTTTCTATCATCAATCAGTATGTGCGGTTTGTTGATGAAGAACCAGACAAGCGAAAAAATGACTGGAAGCTCAATGACCGCTGGGCTTGGTTTATCGGCGATAACAGACAGAGCTTGAAGCTGACGACAAAGCCAGAGCCTTACACCTTAGACCGCACATTGCGTTGGGTACAACGGCAGGTAGCACCAACCTTGAAAATGCTGAAAAAGATTGATAAGGGAAACGGTACAGACTACATGGAAATGATTGAACAGCAGGCGAAGCTCACAGAAAAGCATGAAATGATAATCAGACAGCAGACGACCCCTGCAAAAGATTTAGTAGAAAGTTAGGAGTGATAAAAAATGTGGGTATTATTAAAAGACTTCCTGCTGGTATCTATGGGAATGGGTATCGGCGTGGTCTTGATGTGTATTTTGAATGTCGGCAAAGAAGCTGACTGTAAAATGAAACAATTAGAAGAAAGTGAGGACAATTAAATGAATTTCGGACAAAATCTTTACACTTGGTTTTTAAGCAACGCACAGAGCTTAGTGCTTATGGCGATTGTGGTTATCGGTATCTACTTAGGGTTCAAGCGTGAGTTTTCCAAACTTATCGGCTTCTTAGTAGTTGCCTTGATTGCTGTCGGCTTGGTATTCAATGCTGGCGGTGTGAAAGATGTACTGTTAGAGCTGTTCAATAAGATTATCGGTGCATAAAATTTTATTGTGGGGCTGATGTATGGGTGCTATAATGTGAAAAAAGAAGTAATCGAGGTGTTCTATTTTGAATGAGAGAGAAAAAATTATTCGTTTATGGTTTGATATGTGGTTGAAACAGCAAGACTTAGGAATAGATAAAATTTTTACAGAAGATGTTGTTTATACGGAAAGCTGGTGTCCTAAATATGAAAATCTTAAAACAGTAAAACATTGGTTTAATGAATGGAATACTCGTGGTAAAGTCATTATTTGGGATATTAAACAGTTCTTTCATAAAGAAAATCAAACTGTCGTAGAATGGTATTTTAAAAATGAAATGAATACGGGAAGCGTTGAAGAATTTGACGGTATTTCCTTAATTGAATGGACAGAAGATAACAAAATCAAATCATTAAAAGAATATGGTTGCAATCTGAATAACTATAATCCATATCAACACAGCGATAACCCTCAATTTAGAGATGAAAAAACAAACTGGTTTTAAAACTTAATCAAATTATATCCATATACATAAAGCAGTTAGTCTTAGGATTGACTGCTTTTTTCTTACCTAAAATCAGATTGGAGTGATGAAATGAGCGATATTTTTAAGGATATGCAGGCAAACGTCGGCTGTGATTATATTTCTAACCTGCCCTCTTACAAGCGTAAAGTGTGGCATGAAATGAAGCGATTACCGCTTACGAATTATGATATAAAACAGTTAGAAGATTTTTCAAAGTATGTGTTTGGTATGTCGTACCAGAGCTTAAAAGATGTGATGAAGCAACAGAAAGGACGTGAGGAACAATGCAGGAAACAAGGGTGCTGGTGGAAACGAGAGGAACAACTGGCGAAGAAACAATATCATACTGGTTCGACCTGCCGATAGATGTTGCCGAGTTTGAAGAAAAGTTAGGTATCGGTGCAGAAAGTGGGGATTATCGTATTATCGAAAAGGTGTTGCCTTATGCTGATGAAGTCCACGAACACACCAGCGTGTACCAGCTCAACGAATTAGATTTTATGTACCGCCAGCTTTCAAGTGATATGCAGGAAGAATATGTATCACTACTTACGGTGTTTGAAAATTTAGAAGCACTTTATATTTGCAGGAACGTGATTATTGTTTATCCCGACTGTAAAATCATGATAGATGTTGCAAGGCAAAAGCTGATGAACGACCCGATGTTCAAGCATTTATCCGAGGACTGTCAAGAATACTACTTTGACTTTGAAGCCTACGCTTCTCACTTGCAGGAACACGGGAAATTTTTAGTAACAGAACACGGTATCTTTGAACTGCCAGAGTAGGAAATGAGGTGGTGCTTATGATTGATGATATGGCGGTTTATATTGCTAATCTTGGCAAATACAATGAGGGCTATTTAGTCGGTGCTTGGTTCACGTTCCCCATTGACGAGGAAGATGTGAAAGAAAAAATCGGCTTGAATGAACAGTATGAGGAATACGCTATCCATGATACCGACAACTTTCCCATTGCGATTGGCGAGTATGTTTCCATTGAAGAACTCAATGAGATGTATGAAATGATAGAGGAACTTCCCGACTATATTGTAGAGTGTCTAGACGAATTTATCAGCCACTATGGGACGCTGGAAGAAGTCGTGGAACATAAGGACGATATTTACTATTATCCCGACTGTGAAACCATGACAGATGTTGCCTACTACTACATAGACGAATTGCAGGCACTTGGGGACATTCCACCCAGCTTACAGAATTACATTGACTATGAAGCCTACGGGCGAGATTTGGATATGGGCGGTTGCTTTATTGAAACAAGCCGAGGTATGTGCGAGATACCATATTAACGCTGGAAGATCAGCGACAAGCATTGTTGCTACTGACAGCGTATTTCTCTTTTAAGGGACAGTCTGAAAATGGCTGTCCTTTTCTATTTTGAAAGGAGCTGAAAGAACTTGAAAAAGATTAAAAGCTACACGGGTATCTGGAACGTGGAAAAAGTCTTATATGCAATCAATGACTTTAACTTACCCTTTCCCGTTACTTTTACACAGATTACATGGTTTGTGATTACGGAATTTATCATCATTCTGTTTGGGGATATTCCCCCACTTTCCATGATTGAGGGAGCATTTCTCAAATACTTTGGTATTCCCGTTGCTCTCACTTGGTTCATGTCGCAGAAAACCTTTGACGGAAAGAAGCCGTACAGCTTTTTGAAATCACAGATAACCTATGCCCTGCGACCAAAAATCACTTATGCAGGAAAAGCCGTAAAACTGCATAAGCAGATATTGAATGAAACAATCACGGCAGTAAGGAGTGTGAACTATGTTCCCGATAAAATATATTGACAATAACCTTGTCTGGAACAAGGACAATGAGGTGTTCGCCTACTATGAGCTGATACCATACAACTATTCTTTTCTATCCGCAGAGCAGAAATTTATCGTGCATGACAGTTTCCGACAGCTTATCGCACAGTCCCGTGAGGGTAAAATTCATGCGTTGCAGATTGCCACAGAAAGCTCAATCCGCAGTATGCAGGAACAGTCAAAGAAGCTGGTAACTGGAAAATTAAAGGAAGTTGCCTGCCAGAAGATAGACGAACAGACCGAAGCGTTAGTATCTATGATTGGGGACAATCAAGTGGACTACCGCTTTTTTCTTGGCTTTAAGCTCATGGTTACGGAAGAACAGCTCAATCTGAAGAACATCAAAAAATCGGTGTGGCTGACGTTCACGGAATTTCTCCATGAAGTGAACCACACGCTGATGAATGATTTTGTTTCCATGCCGAATGATGAAATCAACCGTTACATAAAAATGGAAAAGTTACTGGAAAATAAAATCTCCCGTCGCTTTAAGGTGCGTCGCTTGGAAATCCATGATTTTGGGTATCTCATGGAACATCTTTACGGCAGGGACGGTATCGCTTATGAAGATTATGAGTACCAGCTACCAAAGAAAAAATTGAACAAAGAGACGCTGATAAAATACTACGACCTTATCCGTCCGACAAGGTGTGTGATTGAGGAAAGCCAGCGGTATTTACGATTGGAACATGAGGACAAGGAAAGCTATGTGTCCTATTTTACCGTCAATGCGATTGTAGGAGAGCTTGATTTTCCGTCGTCTGAAATCTTCTATTTCCAGCAACAGCAATTCACATTCCCCGTTGATACGAGCATGAATGTAGAAATCGTGGAAAATCGGAAAGCATTAACGACCGTCCGCAACAAGAAAAAGGAACTGAAAGACCTTGATAATCACGCCTATCAAGCAGGAAGTGAAACCAGCTCAAATGTGGTGGACGCTTTAGACAGCGTGGACGAGCTGGAAACTGATTTAGACCAGACAAAAGAAAGTATGTATAAGTTAAGCTACGTCATACGGGTGTCTGCACCCGATCTTGACGAGCTGAAACGCCGTTGTGATGAAGTCAAGGACTTTTACGACGACCTCAATGTAAAGCTGGTGCGTCCTGCTGGGGATATGCTGGGGCTTCATTCTGAATTTTTACCAGCCAGCAAGCGATATATCAATGACTATGTGCAGTATGTAAAATCAGATTTTTTAGCTGGGCTTGGCTTTGGTGCGACACAGCAGTTAGGAGAAACTACGGGTATCTATATGGGCTATTCTGTTGATACGGGAAGAAATGTGTACCTGCAACCGTCCCTTGCCAGTCAAGGTGTAAAAGGTACAGTTACCAACGCTTTAGCGTCTGCTTTTGTCGGTTCGCTTGGCGGTGGGAAATCGTTCTGTAACAATCTTCTGGTATATTATGCGGTGCTGTTTGGCGGTCAAGCACTTCTGTTAGACCCTAAAAGTGAGCGTGGTAACTGGAAAGAAACGCTCCCAGAGATTGCACATGAAATCAATATCGTAAATCTTACCAGCGATAAGGACAATGCAGGGCTTCTTGACCCGTTTGTGATTATGAAGAATGTAAAAGACGCTGAAAGTCTGGCAATCGACATCTTAACATTCCTTACGGGTATTTCTTCAAGGGACGGCGAAAAATTCCCCGTACTTCGTAAGGCAGTACGCTCCGTTACCCAGAGCGACAGTCGGGGCTTGCTCCATGTGATAGACGAGCTACGCCGTGAAGATACGCCCATATCAAGAAATATCGCAGACCATATCGACAGCTTCACGGACTACGACTTTGCACACCTGCTGTTTTCAGACGGTACGGTAGAAAATGCTATCAGTCTGGATAATCAGCTCAATATCATTCAAGTAGCCGACCTTGTACTGCCAGATAAAGATACCACTTTTGAAGAATACACGACCATTGAATTGTTGTCTGTGTCTATGCTGATTGTGATTAGTACCTTTGCCCTTGATTTTATCCATTCGGACAGAAGCATTTTTAAGATTGTCGATTTAGACGAAGCGTGGGCGTTCTTAAATGTGGCACAAGGAGAAACCTTATCAAATAAGCTGGTTCGTGCTGGGCGAGCTATGCAGGCAGGCGTTTATTTCGTTACCCAGTCTGCCTATGACGTGTCAAAGGAAAGTCTGAAAAACAATATCGGCTTAAAGTTTGCATTTAGAAGCACGGATATAAACGAGATAAAGCAGACCTTAGAGTTTTTCGGTATCGACAAGGACGATGAGAACAACCAGAAACGCTTGCGTGATTTGGAGAACGGACAATGCTTATTGCAGGACTTATACGGGCGTGTCGGTGTGGTGCAGATACACCCAGTCTTTGAAGAACTGCTACACGCCTTTGATACCAGACCGCCCGTACAGAGAAATGAGGTGGAGTGATGAAAGAAAGGATAAAAGGTGTGTTCACAAAAAAGAAGATTTTCCACTTTCTCAAAATGGCTCTGTTCGTGGTGGCACTCTCCCTTATCCTGCTTTCACTTTTGGGGACGGTGGCTCATGCGACGGGGCTTGTAGACGATACCATAAACGCAGAAAATCTTTATTCAAAATATCCCCTTTCCAACTACCAGCTTGATTTTTTCGTCGATAATAGCTGGTCGTGGCTTCCGTGGAACTGGCTCGACGGTATCGGAAAATCGGTACAATACGGGCTGTACTGCATTACCAACTTTGTCTGGACTATCAGTTTGTATTTGAGTAATGCAACGGGCTATGTGGTGCAGGAAGCCTATAAGCTGGACTTCATCAATGATATGGCAGACAGTATCGGAAAGAGCATACAGACCCTTGCAGGCGTTACCGAGAACGGCTTTTCTTCTACGGGCTTCTATGTTGGTTTCCTGCTTCTCATTATCTTAGTGGTGGGAATGTACGTTGCTTATACGGGACTGATAAAACGGGAAACCAGCAAAGCACTTCACGCTGTTATCAACTTTGTGGTGGTGTTCGTGCTGTCCGCTTCATTTATTGCTTATGCTCCCGACTATATCAAGAAGATAAATGAATTTTCATCAGACATCAGTACCGCTTCTTTGGATTTGGGAACAAAAATCATGCTCCCTAACTCCGACAGCGAGGGTAAGGACAGCGTGGACTTGATACGGGACAGCCTATTTTCTATTCAAGTGGAACAGCCGTGGCTCTTGCTTCAATTCGGGAACAGCAACGCAGAAGAAATCGGGACAGACCGTGTAGAAGCTCTCGTATCGGCAAGTCCAGAGGACGAGGACGGGAAAACCAGAGAGGAAGTCGTGAAAACAGAAATCGAGGACAACGACAATAACAATCTGACAATACCGCAGGTCGTGAACCGTTTGGGTATGGTGTTCTTCCTCTTGTTCTTTAACTTGGGTATCACGATATTTGTATTCTTGCTTACGGGCATGATGTTGTTCAGCCAGATACTTTTTATTATCTTTGCAATGTTTTTACCTATCAGTTTTTTACTTTCCATGATACCGAGCTATGAAAGCATGGCAAAGCAGGCAATCGTGAGAGTATTTAATACCATAATGACACGGGCAGGAATAACGCTCATTGTAACGGTGGCATTTAGTATTTCCAGTATGTTTTACAACATTTCCACAGACTACCCATTCTTTATGGTGGCGTTCTTGCAGATAGTATGTTTCGCTGGTATCTACATGAAGCTGGGCGACTTAATGAGTATGTTCTCACTTAATGCTGGCGACAGTCAAAGCATGGGACGACGCATATTCCGCAGACCGTATCTGTTTATGCGACATCGGGCTAGGCGTATGGAACACCGTATTGCAAGGGCGGTAAGTGCTGGCGGTATTTCGGGCGGTGTAGCTGGTGCGGTGGCTGGAAGTGCCGTTGCTGGCAAGAGAGCCGAAAGAAAAAATACGGCTTCTAAAGAAAATCGGGGCAATACCACTTCCAGCATGGGACAGCGTGCAGGTTCAAAAGTCGGTGCTGTTTTAGATACGAAAAATAAAGTGAAAGACAAGGCAAACGCTGTCAAAGAGAATATCAAGGATATGCCGACACAGACCGCTTATGCGGTGTATTCCGCAAAGGAAAAGGCAAAGTCCAGCGTGTCCGACTTCAAGCGTGGCATGGTGCAGGAACAGCAGTCCAGACAGACGGGACGCTTGGAAAAGCAGGAACAGCGTAAGAAAAATATCGCTGACAAACGTATGGAGCTTCAAAAGGCACAAGAAGCAAGGCAGGTACAGCGAAAGGCTGACGGATCAGCGACAACGGGAGCTACCCGTCCCCATGAGCGACCAGTCACAGCTTCAACCATTCCAAAGCCGAGTGTTGAAAAAATGCAGGAAGTCAAACGCCCAGCCACAGCTCCAACTCCGAAAGCAAGTGAGCCAGTCAAGACAAATGTTATCAAAGAGCGTCCGTTATCTTCTGGTGCTTCTGATAAGAAAGCACCCCAGCCTACACAGACAGTACATAGGCAGAATGTAGAAAAAGTGGTATCGCAGGAAACACGCCAGAATGACACCAAAGACCGCAGGATAAAGGTTCAGCAGACCCAGAGCGTCCAGAAGAACCAGCAGACCATAGAGAAAACCCGTAACCTTGTAACGAAGAAAGGACAGAAGAAAAAATGAAACTGAAACATATCGCTATCATTGGCAGTCTGTTTCCTATCCTCTTTTCTCTGGTGCTTTTCTTTGGCGTCCTCATTAGTGCGGACAGCGACGACGAGAACAGCAATTTTTCTTCTGGCATTACGGGTATGAACCTATCCGCAGAAGTCTTGAAACATCAGCCTATGGTAGAAAAATACGCCAGAGAAAACGGTATCTCCGAGTATGTCAATGTGTTACTTGCTATCATTCAAGTAGAAAGTGGCGGTACGGCAGAAGATGTTATGCAGAGTTCGGAAAGTCTTGGTTTACCGCCTAATTCCTTAGATACGGAAAGCTCAATCAAGCAGGGGTGTAAGTATTTTGCGTCCCTGCTTTCTTCCTGCAAAAATCAAGGTATCGACGACTTGAATGTAGCGATACAGTCTTATAACTATGGCGGTGGCTATGTGGGATATGTGGCAGGAAAAGGAAAAAAACACACTTTTAATCTTGCAGAGAGCTTCGCCCGTGAGAAATCGGGTGGAAAGAAAGTAACCTACACCAACCCGATAGCCGTTGCTAAGAATGGGGGCTGGCGGTATGGCTATGGAAATATGTTCTATGTGGAAGTAGTCAATCAGTATTTAGCAGTTCCGCAGGTATCGGGAGAACTGGCACAAAAGGTAATGAATGAAGCGTTGAAATATCAAGGCTGGAAGTATGTGTATGGTGGCAGTAACCCGAATACTTCCTTTGATTGTTCGGGATTGACGCAATGGTGCTATGGAAAAGCTGGTATCTCCTTACCGAGAACAGCACAAGCACAGTATGACGCAACCCAACATCTGCCACTCTCGCAGGCAAAAGCAGGCGATTTGGTGTTTTTCCATTCCACCTATAACGCTGGTTCGTATGTAACACACGTCGGTATTCTTGTTTCGCCGACACAGATGTACCACGCAGGCGACCCGATAGGATATGCAGACCTAAGTAGTAGTTACTGGCAACAGCACTTAATCGGTGCAGGACGAGTAAAACAATAGAAAGGACTTGAAAAATATGTTTAAGAAGAATAAGAAACAGACAGAAACTATCAAAGAACCAAAAGAAAAAAAGGTGCGTACTGTCAAGGTAGGCACACATAAGAAAACCGTGATTGCGTTGTGGGTGGTGCTTGTCGCAAGCGTGAGCTTTGGGGTGTATAAGAATTTTACGGCTATCGACCAGCACACCACCCATGAAAAAGAAATCATTGAACTTTGCTTGCAGGACACCAACGGGATAGAAAATTTCGTGAAAAACTTTGCGAAGTCCTATTACACATGGGATAACAGCAAAGAAGCTATCGAAGCAAGGACGCAGGCAATCAGCGGTTATCTGACAAAGGAATTGCAGGACTTGAATATAGATACCATTAGAACCGATATACCGACCAGCTCCACAGTTACAGATGTGATTGTATGGAGTATTGAACAGTCGGGAACGGACACTTTTTCTGCTACCTACGAAGTAGATCAGCAGATAAAAGAGGGAGAACAGACAACAGCGGTCAAGGCAACCTATACGGTAAAAGTCCATGTGGACGCTGACGGGGATATGGTAATTGTTCAGAACCCTACCCTTGCACCAGCAATCGAAAAATCAGACTATGAGCCTAAGACACCAGAAGCAGACACAAGCGTAGACGCTGATACTGTCAATGACGCTACCGCTTTTCTGGAAACATTCTTTAAGCTCTATCCAACAGCCACAGAAAAAGAACTTGCCTATTATGTATCTGGAAATGTGATTGAACCTATCGGCAGGGACTACCTTTATTCTGAACTGGTAAACCCTATCTTTATAAAGGACGGCGACAATGTGAAAGTCAAGGTTGCGGTAAAATTCATTGATAATCAGACAAAAGCGACGCAGGTATCGCAGTATGAGCTTGTGCTACATAAGGATAGTAACTGGAAGATTGTAGGATAAATGATATAGCGTGCATTTCCTATCAGATTTGCACGCTTTTACAAAACGACAAGAAAACTGTGCAAAAATATTGACTTGTAATGACCGAATGCTATAATATAAATGACAAGTGTACTTGGTATTATTTGAAGGGAGCGTTATATAATGGATAAAGAAAAAATACTATCACAAAACAAAAAAGAGAATCTATATCTTGATGAATACGAAAAACATATTAAACTTCAAGGGAAATCTTTTGGCTTAATGTTTGTTTTATTTATCTGCATTTTAATTCTTCTCATTAAAGCAGTTTGTAAAGAACCCTACTATGACATAATGACAATTATTGGGTCTGTGGCATTTGGCTCTATGGGTTATGAAGCACATATTTCAAAAAATAAATCCAAATTTGTTATTGCTTTATTCTTTCTTCTATTTATGGGGTATTACTTTTATAAATTTTTAATGATAGGTTTATAGAATGGACGAACATTTAATTTTGCGAAACAGATTAAAAACTGTACGAAAAGAAAAAAAATTATCACAAACAGAATTAGCTGAACTAGTCGGGGTTTCTCGGAATACAATTAGTTCTATTGAAACTGGACAATTCAATCCAACAGCAAAATTGGCATTAGTGCTTTGTATAGCTTTAGATAAAAAATTTGAAGAATTATTTTATTTTGATTAAAGGAGAGAACGATTATGGAATTAGAGGAATTGATTGTTGAAATAGTTATAGGATTGTTTTTACTTTTTATATCTTATCAAATAGGAATAAAAGAGAATATTACTTTATTACATGGTTATCATTATACACAACTTGACCCTAAAGATAAAAAGGTGTTTACAAAAAAAATAGGAATAGGCACTTTACTGGTTAGTATTGGTATTCTTGTTATGCCGATTATCAATTTAATCTCTCATTCTGAATTAGGCTATTACATAGGTCTTATTTTGATTTTTGCAGGAGTGTTTTATATCATATTCATCATTGTAAAATACAACGGAAAACTTATTAGCTTTAAAAAGTAGAATTGAGGTATGAATATGATAGGACTGAACAAAAGAGATATAAAAAAGGCATTGAAAGCTGGTGCAAAAGCTGGCGGTGTATCATTGGCTGATGTTCGGGCGGATATTGAAGCTACGATTGATGAAGCTATGAATAGCACCGACCCAGAGGTGCAGGCAAATTTCAAAAAGTATTTTGGGAATAAACGCCCTACACCAGAAGAATATATTTATATCATTACGAAAAAGACAAAGGCAAAATTATAATAAAAGGGTCGTGGAAATGCTTCACAAAATTGTGATCTGCATTATCACGGCTCTTTTACTCTCTGTTTACTTTCAAAACTGTAAGTGTAATTGAATACTGCCCTTGCTATAATTTAATTGTATTCCAAAACAAATAAATGTGGCAGGAAGAAAGGAGCGATTTTTAATGGAACACATTTTAAATTTAGAGCAAGTAAAAAAATACTACGGGGGTAACTCTGGAAATATCACAAAGGCAGTAGACGGTATTTCTATGTATGTAGATAAGGGCGAATTTGTCGCAATCATGGGAGCTAGTGGTTCTGGAAAGACTACCCTATTAAACTGTATCTCTACGATTGATACTGTAACCAGCGGACACATTACAGTCAATAATCAAGATATTACCAAAATCAAGGATAAAGATTTTGCTGATTTCAGACGTGAAAATTTAGGGTTCATTTTTCAAGATTTCAACCTTTTAGATACTTTAACGATTGGAGAAAACATTTCTTTATCATTGGTTATCAACAAACAGAACCCTACTGATATTGAGAAAAGAGTTCATGCTATCGCCGATAAATTGGGTATTCGTGATATTTTATCGAAATTTCCTTATGAAGTTTCTGGCGGACAAAAACAGCGTTGTGCTTGTGCTAGAGCCTTAATCAATGAACCGAAACTGATTTTAGCTGATGAACCGACGGGAGCTTTGGACTCAAAAGCTTCCAGATTATTACTGGAAACAATGTCTGAAATCAACAAGAAAATGCAGGCTACTATTTTAATGGTAACACATGACCCGTTTAGTGCGTCTTTCTGTGAACGTATTTTGTTCTTGAAAGACGGTAAAATATTCAATGAAATTTTCAGAGGGGAAAAAAGCAGAAAAGATTTCTTCAATGAAATACTGGATATATTAACCTTGCTCGGAGGTGAAGTGGGAAATGTTAGGTAAGTTAGCGTATAGAAATACAAAAAGAAATATTAAAGATTATTTGATTTATCTGATAACCGTTACTGCATCCTTTTCTCTTATATTTGCTTTTAATTTGGTGGCAAATTCTGATGAAATTGTAAAGTTATGTTCCAGTATGGATGCATTTAAGAGTTCATTGTTCGCTGTAAATATTCTTATTATTTTTGTGATATGCTTTTTGATCAACTATACAACGAAATTTATGTTTGAAAAAAGAAGTAAAGAATTAGGAACATATATGCTTCTTGGCATTAAGAAAAAAGAAATTGCCCACTTAGTTGTAATTGAAAATATACTGTTGGGAATTTTAGCATTTGTATTAGCTATTCCTATTGGCTTTTTATTCAGCCAGTTTGTGTCGTTAGTAATTGTAAACTTACTGGGTATTCCAAAAACTCTCTTTATTTCTTTGAATTTCGTTTCTATTGGACTATTGATAATTTATTTTTTAACTATTTATGTTTTGGTTTTGCTTAATCTATTAAGAAGAATAAGTAAAATGACGATACGTGATTTTCTTTATTTTGACAAACAAAATGAAAAGAAAATGTTCCGTGACAGTAAAAAAAGAAATGTCATTTTTGTTTTAAGTATTATTCTTGGTGCGATTTCTCTTTTTCTCTGGAATTCACGTTGTACTATGGATAATTTTAATAAGCAAGAAACACTTACTTATTTGATGGTAAGCGTAATCATGTTGATTATCAGCATTTATGGTATATCTACAACTTGTGCAGATATGTTCTTGACTGTTTTGTTAAAGAATAAAAAAATGAAATATCAAAATGATAATCTGTTTGTAGCAAGAACATTTGCTTCTAAAGCAAGAACAATGAGCTTCACATTTGGTACATTGTCTATGTTGATTTTAACTTCACTGCTGGCTCTGAATTATTCTAGTATCAACAAAGCTTCGTATGATATCAGCGTGAATTTAAATGCACCATATGATGTACAACTCTTTGATGATAAGCAGGTATTTGATGAATATATTCGAGTAATTGAAGAAGAATATACGATTGTTAATACCATTGAGTACAACATTTATAAAGAGCCGAATCATCAGGTACAAAATTTCTTCCAATCAGAATATTATGATTTTGACCCAGTCTTGAAGTTAAGTGATTATAATAGGTTACTGGAATTAAGAAAGATGCCGTTGCTTTCTTTAAATGATAACGAATACTATATAGTTACAAATAGCAAGTTTGCATATAAGGTTGAAGATAACAAAGATATTGAAACCATAACAGTAGCAAATAAAAATTTGAAATTAAAAGGATATGACACTAAGTCTTATTGGAACTCTATAACTAATACTGGCAGATTTGTTGTTGTACTTCCAGATAAATATGTTCAAGGACTTGAAGTATCAGAAAATCATTTGATTATAGATACAAAAGAAGATACAGACGCAGAATTAGAAAATAAGATAAAAGAAGATATGCAACATCAATTAGTAAAGGTTGATGAAAATGGAGAAATAAATGATGAGTCGTATAGAGTAAACGTAAGAGGTGCAGAAATAGAACAACAAAAAGCAATGGTTGCAATAGTAGCCAGTCTGTTTATGTACATTGCATTTATTTTGATTTCCGCAGTAGGAACAATTTTGGCAGTTCAATCATTGAGCGACTCTACTAAATACAAATATCGCTACTTGACCTTGCGAAGATTAGGAATAAATGATAAGTCGCTATTTAAGACAATCAGAAAACAATTATTGATATTATTTTGTGTCCCTGCAATATCAGCAATATTATGTTCTTTTGTGATGATGTCGTCATTGAATAATGTGTATCAACAAATTTTGGGAGATAAACACCTTTATCTAATGTACTTTGGCTTGAATTTAATTATCTTCTTCCTAATTTATAGTATTTACTGGATAGCAACGTATATCGGTTTCAAACGAAATATCAATGAGGAGAGTTAGATTTTTCTAGCTCTCCTGCTGTGAAATTATTATAATGGTAAATCAAGGGGGTGTTGAAATGAGAATAGCAATTATCGAAGATGATGAAATCACTCGTTTGGAGCTTTCTAAATTATTGAACACACAAGGATATGAAACAGTTTTATTGATTGACTTTGGAAACCTGACAGATGAATTAAAGCAATATTCCATAGAACTGGTTCTGCTTGATATTAACCTGCCGTATGAGAATGGCTATGAAGTATGCAGGAAAATAAAACAAGTCATGCCAGTACCGATTATCTTTGTAACAAGCAGAGATACAAATGCTGACGAATTGAAAAGTATTCAAGTGGGTGGGATTGACTTCATCACAAAGCCGTATGACACGCTTATTCTTCTTGAGAAGATCAAGCGTGCATTGCAGTTATCAAACCCGAATAATTTCCGTGAGCTTGTTAAAAAAGATTGTACCCTTGATTTACATTTATCTATTTTGAAGTATCAAGAGAAAAGCATTGAATTGACAAGAAATGAATTTCGTATTTTATACTACTTCTTTATGAACGAAGATAAAGTTATCAGTAAGGAAGAACTATTGGAAAAGCTGTGGAACGACAAATATTATTTAGACGAAAATGTATTACTGGTTAATATGACCCGTCTAAAAAAGAAAATGAAAGAAATCGGTATTGTTCATTTATTGGAAAATATACGAGGAAAGGGTTGGAAACTGTGAGCTTTTTTACATTCTTAGAAGAAAAAATAACAGAGATATTGTTTCAGCTTTTCTTTCTTGCCTTAGTAGCATTTCTCTTGATTTTCTACGGTGTAGATACGCTATTTGTTGTATTGCTGGTAATTCTGTTCATCAGCATACAAGGGCTTTTTCAATGGTGTTTGTATCGGAAGAAACGTAAGGCTTCGCAACATATTATTGATTTAGTAGACGGACTGGAAGAAACCTACTATATTGCAGATGTTTTACCAAAGCCAAAAGAATTTCAAAATGAAGCCTATTACTACGCACTAAAAAAAGCCTGCAAATCTATGAATGATGAAATCGGTAAAATCACAGAGGAAAAGCAGGATTATCAAGAATATGTGGAAAGTTTCGCCCATGAAATTAAAATACCGATAGGAGCATTGTCTTTGACGTTCGATAATACGAAAAATTACACGTTAAAAAAAGAAACAGACAAGATATTTCAGTTGGTGGAACAAATGCTCTACTATGCAAGGAGTGAAAATACGGAAAAGGACTATTTTGTAAAACAGTTGCAGTTAGACGAAGTGATACATAATGTCATTCTGAAATTTCGTCATTCACTTATGGAAAGGAAAGTAATTATCAATATCCATGACATAGAGAATGTTGTATATACTGATGAAAAATGGCTGACATTCATTCTATCTCAAATCGTGCAAAATGCGATTAAGTATTTTGACAAGCAGGAAAACAAACTGACGATATACAGTCAAGACAACGGAACAAATATACTGCTTGTAATTGAAGATAATGGCTGTGGAATAAAAACGTCTGATTTATCCCGTGTATTTGAAAAAGGCTTTACTGGTTCTAACAGAAACAAGGCAAATGCAACAGGTATGGGACTGTATCTATCTAAAAAATTATGCGATAGGTTGGGATTGAAATTGGATATTGCTTCTACGGAAAAAGAATATACAAGACTGACAATTATATTTCCAAAAGGAACAGTTCATAATTTTTCAGAGTAATTTGAAAAACCATGCCAACATTGATACGGTGCTTTAAGGGGGCTTGCGTTATGGAAAGCTTTAAGTACAATTATTTGCAATCAAATCCCACCTAATAGCACACTATTAAAAATTGAATATGTTTTAGCTTTAAAGGCTCGTACAGACTATATGTTTTGTGCGGGCTTTTTTCATACCCGAAAAAATTTAAAAAATTTTTCAAAAGAGGTCATTAAATCAC
This sequence comes from Blautia sp. MSK18_10, assembly GCF_020553185.1. Lineage (NCBI taxonomy): Bacteria > Bacillati > Bacillota > Clostridia > Lachnospirales > Lachnospiraceae > Blautia > Blautia sp. MSK18_10. Next base: position 33,796 of record NZ_JAJCGT010000035.1, read on the forward strand.
ACCTAGCTGTCCTTATATGGTGCGGAAAGAGGGATAAACACTTTTCAAATCATAAAGGAAAGGAGGTGAGATTGATGAAACCGTCTGACTTCCAGAAAACAGTTCAATGTCGTTTTGAAAGTTGTTTAAAGAAAGTTGTCCGTAGTGTCGTGAAAGATTATTACAAGGAATTAAACCGTCGTAAGAATAAAGAAATATCTTTCAGCGAATTGCCAGATGTCCTTGTTGATAAAATGGCTGTTTGGGACGACTACGAAACAGATTATACAATCTTTTCAGTATGTGGCATTGATATTCGTGTCCTTGATGATGAATTGGCAGAAGCCTTGAAGAAACTTCCAGAAAGAAAACGCAATACTCTGTTGATGTATTACTTCTTGGAAATGACAGAAAGTGAAATTGCCAACTTGCAGAAAATCACGCAAAGCGGTGTATTTAGAAACCGACATCACGCTTTGGAAACTATGAAAAAAATACTCAAGGAGGAACATTAGAAAATGAAACAGTTATTTAAGAAACCGTCTTATTACTTGATTTCATCAGCTATGGACGGAAACGAAAAAGCGATTGAAAAATTACTGGCATTTTATGACCCTTACATATCAAAGTGCTGTTTGCGTTCACTTTATGATGAATACGGCAATGTTTATATCGTTGTAGATATGGAATTAAAAGGACGTATCAGAGAAGCACTTATCAAAATGATTTTAGGTTTTGATATTGAAGATATGGACTTAGAACCAGAAGAATAAGCAGTTTTTAGCGGAGCATGATTTAATATCCCCCTCTTTCCTGCTCTGCCACCTGCTTTTATATGAAAGCAACACGCTTTCACCACAGCTCTTTGCTACGAAAATAAAACTCGTAGCCAAAAACTGAACCTTGACAACAAATGTTTTCAACAATTATGAAAGCATCACTATAAAGCAGTCACAGTATTGGCTGCCTGTAGTGAGAGATTGATCGTATTTAAGAAAGGCTAGCTTTGAGCTTCCACATGATAACCATGTTTTTCCAATTCCCGTATATAACGAGAAAGCTGTTTTTGTTCACAGTGCTTACGTCTTGTTTCAAAACAGGATTCGTCAAATAGAGTTCCTTGTTTTAACATTGTGTAGATGATGACAAGAAGTTTTCGGGCAAGTGCGACAATCGCTTTTTTGGCTCCTTTTTTCTGTTTGATTCTCCAGTACCATGCCGAAAGATAAGTGTTGCGTTTCCCTGCAATCACCCAGGCAATTTCGCAGAGCATACTTTTTATGTAAGGATTGCCTTTTGTGACAGAGGTGCTTTTTCGTTTTCCAGCACTTTCGTTATTACCTGGGCACAAACCGGCCCATGAGCAGATGTGTTCCGCAGTTTTAAACGGCTTCATATCAATACCGATTTCAGCAATAATTGCACAGGAAGCAGTTGTGCTTATTCCATAGATGCTATTCAACTGCTCAACCTGCAGGGTAAATGGAGCCATATCTTCCTCGAGACTCGTTTCAATTTCAGCAAGATGTTTCTTTAAAGAATCGTAATGAGTCATGAGAATCCTTAAAAATGCCTTTTGGTGTTCTGACAGTGTTCCGTTCACGGACATGAGAATTTCATCAATACGGTTTCTGGTCTTGGTTTTGAGACAAGAATCTAAAGCAGTTTTATCAATCTGCCCATGTTCAATTAAATGCAGAATGATGTTTCTACCCGAAGCGCCAAAAATATCAGAAATAAAGGATGATAGACGGAAGCCGGAACTTTGTAAAAATTTCTCAATCCTGTTCTTCTGTGATGTAATATCGCGGATGACACTCTTACGGTAACGATTTAGATCGCGGAATTCCCGAATTCTTTTTTCGGGAATAAAACTTCCGTTCAGAAGTCCGGCGCGAAGCAAGGTGGAAATCCATTCGGAATCCCGCATATCGGTCTTTTTGCCAGGAACATTTTTCATATGGCGTGCATTTACAACAAGCAGGGTAATGTCACCATAGAAAGCATCCTCCAGTATTTCATAAATCGGCATCCAATAGATACCGGTGCTTTCCATAGCTACATGATGGCAGTTTTTAGAAACGATCCAATTCCGTAATGCTATCATATCCGGAATCAATGTAGAAAACTCACGGATTTCAGAACGGGTTGGCTTGCCCAGAGGACCAGTCAGGATACATGCAACAATTTTTTCTTTGTGGACATCCAGTCCACAGGAAATTTCCAGAAGGTCTTTCATACAGAACAACTCCTTTACTATAGAATTGGCAGGAGATTTGCCCGAGATAATACGGACTTTGCTACTCGTGCTATTCATAAAAGGTGCGACAATATGCTGTGCTCAAGGGCAAATCATTTACGTTGACAAACGGGGTGCAAATCCTCCAAGGTGCAATCAAACTTAATCCTGCCTAAGACTATTGTAAGGCAAAAAGAGAAGTGAAAAAAGTAGTGGAGTCAGTATCCTATTTTCATTATAGGCTGAGATAAGCTTTCATGATTCGTTGACAACTGAATAAAGCAGACAGATACGTTTGTGAGATGGCGAGCCACGGGGACTGTACGCCACGACCTTTTCAAAAGAAAGCGAGCGACCCACGCAGTGATCCGAGAGCGACTGTTGGAAAAGTTGTTTTGCCACGACCTATCCTCACAGAATAATGATACGTCCGCATGGTGCGGTTCTGCCCACAAGAATGGGAATAGTTGAGATACTAATGGAGCTTTCCAAAGCCGTCTGCCTGCTTGTAAAAAACGACACACAGTAAAGGGGGGTGCATAGATTATGAACAATACTGATGTGCCTATTTGGGAAAAATATACGCTGACGGTTGAAGAAGCGTCCAAATACTTCCGCATTGGCGAAAAGAAATTGCGTAAATTAGCCGAAGAAAATCTTGACGTTGGCTGGGTTATCGTGAACGGCAACCGTATTCAGATTAAGCGAAAACAATTTGAAAAAATCATAGATACATTGGACGAAATCTAATGTCATTGAGCCGTAGATATGGTATAATAAATATAGCGTATCACGGCTCGTTCCATGACGGAAAGGAGCTTTACACTATGTCTAATGTAAAACGAAAAGACAGTAAAAATCGCAATTTGCGTAATGGAGAGAGCCAGCGAAAAGACGGAAGATACGTTTATAAATATACCGATATATACGGAAAGCCACAATTTATCTATTCTTGGAAACTTGTACCGACAGACAAGACACCTGCTGGAAAGCGTGATGATATATCGTTGAGGGAAAAAGAAACACAGATTAAAAAAGACCTTAACGACGGTATCGATACAGCAGGCGGTAAAATGACAGTCTGCCAGCTCTACGACAAGAAGAACAGCCAAAGAAAGAACATCAAGAGGGCTACTGAAAAAGGACGACAGTATCTTATGAACGCTCTGAAAAATGACCCATTGGGTATGAGGGCGATTGATACTGTTAAGCAGTCGGACGCTAAAGAATGGGCTATCAGAATGAGCGAAAAAGGATACGCCTATAAAACGATTGATAACTACAAGCGTTCCTTGAAAGCGTCATTTTACATGGCGATACAAGACGACTGTATCAGAAAGAACCCGTTTGAATTTAAGCTAAGTGATGTTCTGGAAGATGATACGGAGCAGAAAGTTATCCTTACACCAGAGCAGGAAGAACGCCTGCTTGCCTTTATGGAAAAGGATAAGATTTACAGCAAGTATTATGATGAGGTTGTGCTTCTGCTGGAAACGGGACTTCGTATTTCTGAATTTTGCGGACTAACGACGCATATTGATATGCAGAACAGAATACTCAATATAGACCACCAGTTATTGAAAGACAGCGAAATCGGCTACTATATTGAAACGCCAAAGACCAAAAACGGAAAACGAGAACTTCCATTGACAGAACGGGCTTATCAAGCAATCCAAAGAATACTAAAGAACAGAGGAAAGGCACAACCGTTGATTGTAGGTGGTTATAGCAATTTCCTATTCTTGAACCGTGAGGGCTTACCTAAAGTTGCAGGAAACTATGAGGGCATGGTGCGAGGACTAATTAAGAAGTATAACAAGTATCACACGGACAAGTTACCGAACATCACACCACATTCATTCCGACATACTTACTGTACGAATATGGCAAACAGAGGAATGAACCCAAACACCCTGCAATATCTTATGGGACACGCTAACATAACCATGACACTTGGCTATTATGCACACGGTACATTTCAATCTGCAAAAGCAGAACTGGAAAGACTGGCTTGTTAATATCGGAGCTTATATTTACTACTCATTTACTACTTTTGGTTGCATTTTCATGCTGGTAAATGCCAGCTTATGCAAGGTATCTTCCAAAAAGAAAATACCGATAAAGCCCTAAAATACGGGATATATCGGCATTTACCAACTTATGAAAAGATAATCAGAAATTTAGTAAGTTTTTGATATAAAAATAAAAAGAACCATTGCCGGAGATATGACACTAACCGGTGTTCATCTCTTACAATAGTTCTTTTATCAATCCGGATCCTGTATTTCGACAGTATTATTATCAGAATCCGCGGATTTCTTCATCCTCGGAACCAGTCTTATCAATAGAACGGATTTCCAGGAAGTAACTGTAGTTATCATTTACCTTTACTTCCACTCTGTCTCCAACCTTATGACCTTTTAATGCCATACCAATGGGAGATTCAATGCTGATACGGTTTTCCATGGAGTTTCCTCTGATGGAAGTTACCAACTTATATTTCTCAATCTCATCGTCTTCCTCGAAATATACCTCTACAATATCATCCATTCCAACTTCATCGTCTTTGGAATCATCAGAAACAATGGTTGCTGTTTTCAGCATATTCTCAAGGTAGCGGATGCGGCTTTCATTCTGGTTTTTGTGCTTCTTTGCCGCATAATACTCAAAGTTCTCACTCAGATCCCCCTGGGCTCTTGCTTCTTTTACAGCTTCGATTGCCTCTTTTCGTACAACCAGCTTGCGATGGTCAATCTCCTGCTGGATTTTCTCAACATCCTTCTGTGTAAGCTTTTCTTTCATGACTGCATCTCCCTTTTACTGTTTTCCAAGTCGTTTCTCTTTCATATATTGTGCCATTTCATCAGAAATATTGTCGATCAGATAATTTTTACTGCTCTGACGTTTCTCATGCCATTGCTGGCGGATCTGATTTTCTGTAGCTTTTATTTCGTCCCGAAGACCTCTGGCAGACATACGGTGGGCACCCTGTCCCATGATGATGATCTGCTCCAGTCCATCGGATGTTGCTACCGTTACCTGATTTTCCCGGCCAATCTTATGAACCGTTTTCTCAATGTACTGATCCGCTGTCTCAGCTTCTTTGGTGTAAACTACATGAATGTTATGATAGGTGATCACTTCCTCTGCATGGCCCTCTATCTTGTAAGCATCAAATACAAGAATTAACGTACATTTCTTAAAGCCCTGATAGTTGCTCAGAATATCCATCAGTTTTGTCTGAGCTGCATGGAGGTTTGCATCTGCCAGCTCTTTTAAATCTTCCCAGGCATAGATGATGTTATAGCCATCTACAAGGAGATATTCTTTTTCTTTCTTCTTAGCAGAAAAACTGTTGCGGTAATAGCTGCCGCTGTCAGATTTTGCAGAAAATGTTCTCTTAAACTGTGGTTCTTTGTAACGCTTGACCGGTCCGAATGTGCGCTCGAAAATGGCTTTCAGCTCTTCTTCATCCTCATAGCTTCCTACGCCGGCATTCCTGGGTGGACGATAACCTGAATCTGTCTGATTGTTACTGTTCCTGTTTCCTGCTATACTTTCTTCACTATCCGGTATGGCATTCCCCAGTTCAGACTCGTCAATCCCTTCTAAGTGCATATAATCCTCTACTTCATACCATGGCACCACAAATCCAGCTCCATGAGCACAGAATACAGAACCCGTGGGATTGTCCAGGTCACGTTCGGAATCATATCCAATCTCCTCTACAATTTCATCCTGATTCTGACATGGGGCATAGCCCTTCAATGAACAGAATAATCTGCCCCGTCCCTTTGTATAGGAGGTTACCTGTGTCTGATAATCTCGCATCATTGATACAGGTGCACTCCCCTTCAATATCATCATATCATCCTCATCCGCTTCCGGCTGCTGGAAGGTTCCATTCATTTTCTGAATGTCAGTCATAGCACGCCCTATCATATCCCCCGGAATCTCAAGTCTGAACTCATAATATGGCTCAAGCAGGACACTCTTTGCTTTCTTTAATCCCTGACGCACAGCCCTGTACGTCGCCTGCCGGAAATCGCCGCCCTCTGTATGTTTCAGATGAGCTCGCCCTGTGATCAGTGTAATCTGCATATCCGTAATCGGAGAACCGGTCAGTACTCCCGGGTGCTCCCGTTCTTCCAGATGAGTCAGAATCAGACGCTGCCAGTTACGGTCCAGCACATCCTCACTGCATGCAGTAAAAAACTGCAGACCGCTTCCCGGTTCTCCGGGTTCCAGAAGCAAGTGTACTTCTGCATAATGACGCAGCGGTTCAAAATGGCCTACACCTTCTACCGGCTCTGCGATTGTTTCTTTATATACGATATTTCCTGTGCCAAACTCTACTGCTACATGGAAACGCTCCCAGATCAGATGCTTTAATATCTCGATCTGAACCTCACCCATCAGCATGGCATGGATTTCTCCAAGCTGTTCGTTCCATACAATGTGAAGTTCCGGTTCCTCCTCTTCCAACTCTTTGAGTTTCTTAAGCATCTGGTGAACATCACAGTCCTCAGGAAGCAGAATTCTGTAATTTAATACAGGTTCCAGAACCGGCATTTCGGATTCCCGTTCAATCCCAAAGCCCTGTCCCGGATGTGTCTGGGAAAGACCGGTTACTGCACAGATGGTTCCTGCAGGAGCCTCCTTTGCAAGCTCAAATTTCGCACCGGAATAGATACGGATCTGATCTGCCTTCTCTGTATCTGTGAGAAGTTCCTTCACCTTCAATGTTCCACCTGTGATTTTCATATAGCTTAAACGATTGCCCTGATCGTCTCTGGCAATCTTGAATACTTTTGCGCCAAACTCGGATGGATATTCTGGTGTCTCACAGTATTTTTCCAAACCATGGAGGAATTCTTCTACACCTGTCATTTTCAGCGCAGAGCCAAAGAAACATGGGAAAAGTTTTCGCTCTTTGATTACTTTTCGGATATCTGATGTTGATATTTCCTCTGTTTCCAGGTATTTTTCAAGCAGTTCCTCATCGCAGACAGAAACATCTTCCAGAAACTGAGACTGCAGATCTGATTTTTCCCAGGTGAAATCAACGCAATTATCACTTAATCGCTTCTTTAATTCTGCCAAAAGTTTCTCTTTATCAGTTCCGTCCTGATCCATTTTATTGATAAACAGGAACGTCGGGATCTGGTATCTTGCCAGAAGTCTCCATAAGGTCATGGTATGTCCCTGCACACCATCCGCTCCATTGATTACAAGGATGGCATAATCCAGAACCTGCAGTGTTCTCTCCATCTCCGCTGAGAAATCCACATGCCCCGGCGTATCCAGAAGAGTTATCCCCCTGTTTCCCAGTTCAAACTCCGCCTGCTTGGAAAAAATCGTAATTCCTCGTTCCCGTTCCAGGTTATAGGTGTCCAGATAAGCATCCTTATGATCCACCCGCCCCAGCTTACGAATCTTTCCAGTCAAATACAAAATCCCTTCCGACAACGTAGTCTTACCGGCATCTACGTGCGCAAGGATACCTACAACAAGTTTCTCCATAGTATATTTAAAAGCTCCTTTTTCTTTATGAATTGATATATAAGTATTGGCTTAAATAAAATTAATCGTTTGTATCAATTAAAGAACTATTTTAACATAAGAATCTATATAATTCCAATATGGTTCTACTTTAATAAGTGATCCGGCATTGAACGCATTGAGCGCAGTATTCTTTACATTCCAATATGGTTCTACTTTAATCGATAACACCATAGCTTTCTTTATATGTCTTACTCCACCTTTATATCCATTTTTTCATTTACCCATCCTCTGATAGTTTCTTCACTTTCGCAAAGAATCCTGGCTACCTTTTCAATTGAATCTCCCTCTTTAAAAAGGGAATTTGCAATTTTACGTTTTTCCTCTTCTCGTCCAATCTTTATCCCATCATTTTTTCCAGCTTCGTACTCAGCTTTCCTGAGTTTCCTTTTTTCCTCTTCCTCATTGTATTCAAATATACTCATAGCAACTACCTCCGCTCGATTCTTTTGCAGAAATTCTTTGAGAATTCCCTCCTGAATGCTTTCGCTCACTGCACGTTCTACTGCCGTATTCAGTTCCATTTCATTAGAATATCTGCGTACTTTATCAACATACTGAGCATATTCTCTTAGCGTCCGGCATTCTTCCATTAGTTTTTTATTATGCCCTACATTGATATTTAATGTGATGACCTTTAGTTCAAGATTTGGTTCTCCTGACATATTTTCATACGATTCTGACAGATAATCTACCCACCTATCTTCTTTTTTCTCTGTTCCATTATAAAATACGATAAAATTCGGTGTGGGTATTCTCAGTCTTGTTGAGGTATACAAGGACTTCCAATCCACCATTTTCTGATATTCGCTGGAAATGTAGAATAAGTCTCTCAAAGGCATGTTCGGGTTATACGTAGACTGATGTTCATACAGAAACAGATTCGTATTTATAATAAACGCCAGATCATTCTTCATTCCCATATAGATTGCGTTCTCAAGTGTCACAATCTCTAATTGAGCAGCATCTGTATAAGAAGTTTCATTGATTGCATTATACAGCGACAACAGATTCTTTCTGTCTGAAAACAGCATACGGAAGACTGTATCTTTGTACTTACGGTTTGCAGTTGCTGTGTTGCCTTTCAATCGGTTTCTTTTCACAATAATTTTTTTGTTCTTTCTTTTTGCCATTGGCAATACCTCCTGTTTTCCGCAGGAGTCAAAGAACATTTTGTGCTATTCTTATCACTTCTCAGCTCCTGCTTTTCATAATTAACTGGAATTAAAAGCATGGATTTCTGAATTGAGATTAGAATAATCAGACGGCAAAAATGCCTTGAAATATAAGAGAAATATGCTTTATACTTATGTTAGCATTACTTACTCTTATTTTCAAGGCATTTTATATTCTTTTTATTTTATAAATTATATGGGAGTTACTGTTCACACACCACTATTCTGCGAGGTGTTTTGGCATGAATATGCCAAAATTCCATTGCCGCAGGCAATCTGGAATGAATTTTGGCTACGTTACTGTGAACGGAGTGAACAGTAACGTATGGAAACTTTTTTATTCCTTATGTGTCCCTCTGACTACTTTGATTCCACGTTCTTCTATCATATTGCAGATCTGTGTCATCCTTGGACATTCATGCTTTCCATCCGGGAGACGACAGACACCTACGTGGATGGTACTGATTTTTTCACTGACCAGTCTGTCTATCTTTTCCAGGATTCCTTTGTCTTCTATGGGTTCTATCGGGTTGACGCCTTTGCATTCGTTACAGGTCATCATTGCTGCCAGACAGGTATCTTCCGGATAATCCTGAAAGAAATCGGTTCTGTTCTGAAATGCTGCCAGGCATCCAACTCTGGCGCATACATTATTAGAATGAATACACGGTGACATGCTCTCGCCACTTAAATCTTACAGATTTTGAAGTGGGAGCTTCCTGCTCAATTGCCCTTCAGGGCAAAGCTAAAACAGGCTATCCCCGCGTGTCCCGCGGTTCTT